>CAMOZD010000270.1 GCA_946630645.1 uncultured Lachnospiraceae bacterium | reverse complement strand
TCTATCTCATATCCTTCATTTTTTAACTGGTTTATGCATTTCCACACGGCAGTCCTGGACACACCCAGCTTTTCGCAGATGGTCTGGCCGGAAACGAAATCCTCCCCACTGTGGAGCAGCGCCAGTATCTCATGCTTCATGCTTATGTTTCTCCCCGACCTCAGTCCTAGTCTCCCAGGGTGGCTACCATAACAGCCTTGATGGAATGCATACGGTTCTCCGCCTCGTCAAAGACAACAGAGTTGGCTGAGCGGAATACCTGGTCATCCACCTCCCGGATATCCAGACCCAGTCTGTCCCTCATATCCACTGCCACCTCGGTTTTGAAGTCGTGGTAGGCCGGCAGGCAGTGCATGAACAGGCAGTCCGGATTACCGGTATTCTTCATCATCTCCACAGTAACTTTATAGGGTGAGAGGGCCTTTACCCTGACGGGATATAAGTCCTCCGGCTCTCCCATACTTACCCAGATATCCGTATAGATAACATCAGAACCCCTGACATCTGCCGGATCATGGGAAATGCTGATGGATGCCCCGCTCTTTTTTGCCAGCTTCTTAGAAACCTTAAGTACTTCCGGGTCACATACAGTCTCCTCAGGCCCCACTGCCTTGAAGGTCATGCCCATGATGGCGCAGCCGTACATGAGGGCATACATGACGTTATCGGAAAGATCTCCGACAAAAGTCAGTTTCATATCCTCTAAAGGCTTGTCAATATGCTCTTCCATAGTCATGAAATCTGCCAGCACCTGGGTGGGATGGTCTGTGTCAGTCAGTCCGTTCCAGACTGGAACGCCGGAATATCTGGCCAGATTCTCCACGATATCCTGGCCATAGCCCCGGTACTCGATTCCGTCAAACATTCTTCCGAATACTTTGGCGGAATCCTCGAGAGACTCCTTCTTATTCATATGGGAATTCTGAAGATATACCACATTAGCCCCCTCGTCGGCCGCTGCCACCTCAAAGGAACAGCGGGTCCTGGTGGAGGACTTGTCAAAAAGGAGGACAATGTTCTTACCCTTAAGGCTCTTTCCTCTGACTCCCTTCTTCTTATCCTTCTTCAGCTGGTGTCCCAGATCCAGCATGTAGCGGATCTCCTCCTTATTAAAATCAAGTAATGTCAGAAAATTACGCCCTTTTAAATCCATTCTGTCTCCTCCTTGGACCCGGCCGGTCTGACCGGGGACAACCCTTTGTGGCTGTTATTATTCTATCTTATATTTCCATTATATTTCCGTATGACAGAAGCCATAATCATACAAAATGTTTATCAGACATTGACCAATCTGTCAAGTAAAAGCATGGTCACCGGTCCCTGACATAGTCGGCGATCAGGTTGTGGTCCAGAACCTCTTTGCAGGTCTCCAGAAGGCTGAGGGCCCGCTCACTCCCTTCCCTGGCCAGAGTCAGGTCAAGGTGCCTGGTCCGGCCGCTTTTTATAGATATCATCCGGCCCGACTCCGGCAGACCGTCCCGGCCCATGATATAGATTACATCCCCCTTACCGCTGATGAAGGACCCCTTGCCCACATAAGAAATCTGGGCTTCAAAACCTTCTTTGGCATTGATCAGGTCATGGCCGAAAACATAGGGCTGGCTGATTTCCAGGCCCATGAGGCCGGCGAGGGTGGGCATAATATCCACCTGGCCGCCCACCGTGCTGATCCTCCTGTTTTCTCCCAGGCCGGGAATATGGATCAGCAGGGGCACCTTCAACATCTCATCGTAGTCATAGTCTTTCCCGAGGAAGTCCGTCATCCTCTTACGGACTGCCAGATTCTCCCGGTTCAGGCCCTGGTGGTCCCCGTATATGACAATCACCGTATCCTCATACATTCCCTCTTCCTTGAGCCGGTCTATCAGCTGGCCAAAGGCCTCGTCAGTGTACCTGACGGTCTGCAGATAGTTGCCGAAAAGGCTGCCCTGGTCCTTCTGGTCCAGCCTCAGGCTGGCCAGAGCCGGGTCGAGCTCATAGGGAATATGGTTAGTCAGGGTGATCATAAAGGCAAAAAAGGGCTTCTTCCTGTCCTTAAGCAGGTCAACAGACTGACGGAAAAGCTCCTTGTCAGTAAGACCATAGCCACTTACCTCCGTCATATCCAGCTGGTCCTGGGAATAGAACTTCTGAAAACCCTGGTTCTTGTAAGCCTCATGCCGGTTCCAGAAGGTTTTGTCATAGCCGTGGAAGGCCAGGGCCTCATAGCCCGCTTCCCTGAACATCCAGGGCAGGCCGTAATAGCTGTTATCCACATACATGCGGTAGCACTCCCTCTCATCATTGGGATAGAGGCTGTTTAGGGCAGCGAATTCTGCGTCGCTGGTGTTGCCTACCCCGGTTGTGGAATAGAAATGGTCAAAATAAAGGGTGTCCTCCCTAATCAGCCGGTTCAAATTAGGCGTGATCTCCTGACCCTGGTATTCTGCTCCAAGGACAAAATCATTGAGGGATTCGGTCTGGATCAGGATCAGGTTCTTACCCTTGGCCAGGCCCCGGCAGTCAGTCCCCTCTGATGCGGGAACCAGGTCCCGGATCTTCTTTTGGACAGCCTCCCTGTCCACAGACCTGCTCTCCATCCTGCCCAGGACATTTACCAGGATATCGTTAGTGTGATAGCTTATGATCTCCATGTGGTTGATTCTCTGGACTTCCCGCAGGTTATAGGGATTAAAACCATAGTAGTACCAGGCTCCCCCGGCCCAGACAAGAAGGGCCAGACGGATCAGGAGCCGGCTTCCCGTCTTTACCAGGCCGGCCCGGTCCCCCTTCTTCCATGCCCTGGCCAGCCTCCCGGTCAGGGTCTCATGCCCGCCCCGGTTTCTGCCATGAAAGCAAAGCAACACAAAAGGCAAATCTGCCAGGAGCAGAAGA
>CAMOZD010000269.1 GCA_946630645.1 uncultured Lachnospiraceae bacterium | reverse complement strand
ATCATCCCGCATAGAAGAGCTCTTCGAAAAGATCTTCCGCATCAGTTCCGTCGATCTTAGCAGGGAAGGTCCCCTCCACAGAAAGACGGACCAGACTTCCATCCTCCAGCATGGCATCCACCAGCTTTTTGCCGTCCGTCCGGTAAAGATCAAAGCTTGAGCCGGCAGGAATCTTCACATCCTTACTGATGACATTACCTTTTTCATCCACCCGGTCCGCGGTAATCTCCGCCTTGGATTTCAGCTGGATCTGACTCTCAATCATATAATAGGGATCCGATGACTCCGGCTCCCCATCCTTGCCCAGATAAAAGACCTTTCTGCCACTGTAAGTGCTTAGAATATCAAACCTGGCAGAAAGGAGCATGCGGCTGGAATCTGTCAGAACGGCAGAACAGTAGGAGTAATCCTCTTCTTCCACCAGATAGGATCCTTTTGACAGATTGCGGCTGGCCACATAGACAGGCTTGCCGCCACTCAGGTCATAGATATCAATACTTGAGTAATCATTGTCCGAAAGTCCATTGATATAGAGATAAACTTTACCATTCTCCCCAATCAGCAGCTGCTGGTCCATACTGTAATAATAGACATCTGCCTGCGTATCCTTTGTATCAAGCACTCTATCATTTACCCGGACCGTATAATTAATTATGACATCCCCATCTTCGTCGTAGTCAGTGCTTACACTCAGCCGGTCTGTCTGGCCATCCTGATCCAGGTCCACGTCAAGTTCTTCCATGGAAGAGAACTCCATGCCATAGTCTGTGGCCTCCCCGGGACGGTAGGCATCTGTAAAAAGATCCCCGTAAGATGTATAAGTCAGGGTAACAAACTGGGAACCGGCAGCATAGGGACCTATTTCATAAGGACTGAAACAGAAAGTAACTCCCTGGGGACCAAGAGCCCAGGTAAGCTCCAGGTCATCCTCTCCCTTAATCTCCTTGACCAGGGTCTCTGCCAGACCCTCGAAGAAGGAATCTTTGTCATACTTTTCTTCCAGCTCCGTTTTCAAGGCCTTTGCCAGACCATCCTGATCTTTAATGATGTTGTCAAGACTGATCTCCTTTCCGGTCTTCACATCATAATTGCCGCTTTTAATCCCATAGCCGCCATGAACGCCGCCTGCGTAGGTATAATTGTGATAGAGAAAGCTCAATACATCCTCATCTGCTCTCCTGACACGGACCTGGTCCTCAATGACAAAAGAAACCTCCTCATTATAGACATTCTCAGGATGATCCTTTCTCTGGTCCACATAGTCAGCGGCCAGCTTCTTAACCTCTTTTTCTTCTGAAATACGGTAGGCTTCCAGGGCCTGATCCAGGGCCGGGAAGGCCGCCGCGCTTTCCGGGGTTAACTTCAGGGAATCATGGAAACCCTGCAGATAGAGGGTATCCCCTTCCTCTTCCCTCTCATAGAGATAGATTCTCCCCTTCATCAGCTGAGGACGGCCGGAGGCAGCCCTGGCTGTCAGAGTCAGTTCCCCGCCGGTTAATCCCCATAGCAGGGTGGCTGAACATAGGGCAAAAATTGAAGAAAAGAACAGATTTTTCAAAAAATATTTACTCATGCTGCAAACCTCCTATATCAAGATTATTGTTTTTTTTATTATAACATTAATCCTTCTTCCTGGGAATCACAAGGATTCAACCAGTCTTTTAAATGTCTTTTAAAAATATAAAACAAAAACCCGGCGGCAGGGGTATTCCCTGCCGCCGGGCACCTGGATTCTTATAAATTAAATTATTACTTTAAAATACTGTTTTACAGAAACTATCCCTAATAGAAGATTACACGATTCAGGTCAAGAGCTTTCCTCTGACCCTTGCTGAGCTTAATCTTTATAGTAGCCTTCTTCTTGCTGTACCTGCCAATAGTCTTATTCACCTTAATCCTCTTTCCAAAGATTTTAACACCACCAACAGAGGCAATAATACTAAACCTTGTCCCTTTAATGTTAATCAGTCTGTTATTGACAATAGCCACCTTCAAAACAAAATACTTACCCTTAATGGCCCCTTTTAAAGGTACAATCCATGTTCCGTATCTGAAATTACCTACACTGATGGAACCAAAAGATCTGTTATAATACTTGTTTTTCTTAACCAATACAGGATAAGCATAAAGCAGCTGGCCGGTAGTAGCGCTATAACAGCCAATATAGGTGGCGCCGACTTTCCTTGCTTTAATCAGTCCGGTGTTGGAAACTGCTGCAACAGACGGTACGGATGACTTATAAAGATAGTTGCCATTATCGATCTGGTAAGTAAATCCTTTCGTCAGAACAGTAACTTTGGATGTGCTGGGATAAATATTTATCGCAGCATTTGCAGACACCTTAAATCCCATTAAAAGTGCCAAAAGAAATGCCCCCATTAACAATGCTTTTAATGCTCTGCTTGAAACACTTTTATTATTCATACATTCTCCTCCTTTGTGTTATAAATCTATTAATGGGACAATAGTTTATAAGACAAATATACCATATTACAGTTATTTTTCAAGTATTACTATTCGAATTCTGACATTTTTTCTTTGAACAGCAAATAGCCAGAACACAACTTCCGATACAAGGCTGGCTGCTTACAAAAAAGTACCATCTGCAGTTTTTTACCGGCAGTCAGATAAGGGTTTGTCAGGCTCTCCCTGAGAAAGCCTGCGCAGACCCGGATCAGCCGGCCGGACATATGGGAGTAGCTTTCATCAAAAACCAGCCGGTAGAGGATATTGGCAAATAGGTCAACCACAAGACGGCAGATTGCCGCATCATGAATCTCAGGTGCATATTCATCCACATATTGTAGCAGGTCCAGGAGAATCCCAGTCTGGAGAAAATCTTCCTGGTCAAGCTTCCTGTGGGTTATACTACCGGGCC
>CAMOZD010000268.1 GCA_946630645.1 uncultured Lachnospiraceae bacterium | reverse complement strand
AAGGGTCTGGGTATGGCCCTGGACCCCATCGGCACCGCTGATTACCAGAACCGCGTAATCCATCACCTGAAGGGTCCGCTCCATCTCTGCGGAAAAATCCACATGACCCGGTGTATCCAGAAGGGTAATCTGCCTGTCCCCCAGGGGAAAAACAGCCTGTTTAGAGAAAATCGTAATCCCCCTGGCCCTCTCTATCGCCTTGGTATCCAGAAAAGCATTCTGGTGGTCTACCCTGCCCATTTTCCTGAGAACACCGGCAGTATAAAGTATACCCTCGGAGAGGGTTGTCTTTCCGGCGTCAACATGGGCCAGGATTCCCACGGCAAGTCTTTCCATAGTTATCACTTCCTAAATATGTCATCTGCCTGCAGCTGATCTTTAAAGGTTTCTTTTGCAGGCCCTTCCTAATAATAAAGGCGGCAGAACTGGAACTTTCTGCCGCCCGGTCAAGTACGGAGATGGAGGGATTTGAACCCTCGCGCCGGTTATTGCCGACCTACCGCATTTCGAGTGCGGACCCTTCAGCCACTTGGGTACATCTCCTTGCCTGGAGACCATTGGCCCCCGCAAAACGCGTATCATATTATAGCAGACCTGCCTGCAAATAGCAAGTTTTTCAAAGTTTTGTCAATCAGACTCGCCAGTAAATCCCAGATACCCGGCTTCATCCGGACAGTTTTCACAAAAATCCTTCCTAATTGCCACTCAAAAACAACATCCTGAATCCTCACAAATAACAGGCCTAACCCTCACAGATAACAGCCTCAACACCCACAGATAACAGCCTCAACACCCACAGATAACAGCCTCAACCTTTACAAAAAAGGGCGTTGACCCCACACGCAAAAACCCCGCCGCAGGACCGGGCCGGACAACCGGCCCGCCACACTGCAGCAGGGCTTAATCTACATTAACAGATTACAGAATCAAAGATGCCTGAAGCCTGAAAGGGCTTTCCCCTGACAAACAGGACCTCTTCTTAACGATGCATGGAGAAAGAATCCAGATCATAATTGGACAGGTTTTCCAGAATCTTTCTCTGGTCAGCGTCTTTGATCAGCTTATCGCGGAATCTCTTAACCTCATTCTCAGCCTTATGCTTGCTGGGGCCACCGACACAGCCGCCCACGCAAACCATACCTTCCACGAAGTCCTCTTTGAGTCTGCCACGCTCTAACATCATCAGGGCCTTCTTACACTCAGCGGCACCATTACATACGTTAACCGTAATATCGTCACTCTCATTCTCCTCGCGGAGGGACTGGAGTACGGCATTGGTAACACCACCGCTGTTCCCGAAGCGCTTACCATAAATAGATGCTTCCTGGTAATCATTCTCTTCTGCCTTAAGTTCCACTCCCTTGGCCTTCATAAGAGCCCGGAACTCACCTACGGTCAGAACATAGTCCGCATTACCTTCGATACCGGCTGCCGCCTCACTCTTCTTAGCGATACATGGGCCTACAAAGACTGTGATGGTCTCCGGATCCTTGGCCTTGAGCATACGGGATACGCCGCACATGGGTGAAACGGTTGTGGAAATATGATCTACCGCCTTCGGGAAATGCTTATGGATCATGTTGACAAAGGCGGGACAGCAGGATGTGGTCATCTTCTTGCCCTCCTTGTAGGCCTCTGCCCACTCGGCTGCCTCAGCTGCCGCTGTCAGGTCGCCGCCGAGACCAACTTCAACCATATCCGTAAAACCAGTCTCTATGGCAGCCCTTCTCAGGCTGGCCATGGTCATATCCGCACCAAACTGGCCCTCTAAAGCCGGTGCCGGCATAGCGATAATCTTCTTGCCGTCACGGATGGCAGAAGCAACTTCAACGATATTGGTCACAGTACCGATGGCACCGAAAGGACAACTGTGAACACAATGTCCGCAGGAAATACATTTCTCATCATCAATAACGGCAATACCGGTATCCTGGTCTACCTGGAGTGCGTCTACCGGACAACTCTTACGGCAGGGCCGGAGCAGGTCGGCGATGGCATTGTAAGGACAGGCCTGGGCACAACGGCCGCACTCTTTACACTTGGAAGGATCAATGTAAGCCTGGTGCATGCCAATGGTAATGGCCCCGAAATTACAGGAATTGTAGCAGGCTTTACCCATACAGTTCTGACAGTTATTTGTTACAGTATAGCGGGAGATGGGACACTCCTCACAGGCTGCCGGAATGACATAGACGATCTTGTTGCGAACTTCTTCCTTGTCACGGATCTTACCCATGGGAGTCCTGCCTTCCACCAGGTTGACTCTCTGGCGGATAACCTCTCTCTCCTTATAGATACAGCAGCGGTACTGGGCCTTGGGTCCCGGAATCATCTCGTAGGCGATCTGATCCCTCTCTTCGTCCAGCTTCCCTTCAAAGGTCAGCTTGGCAACCCGGTAAAGTACCTCATGTTTCAGTTTTAACGTGGTAGCGTCATTTGTAACCATAGTAACCTCCTAATAATCTGACGGCCTGATAAATGCCGTCAATCAAATACCCTGTAAGACTATAGCTGCAGATTATTTTACTACTGCCGTCCTTAAAATGCCCATCCACAGTCGGCTTTGTTGACTAGTTAAAGGTCCCCTCTTTAAATTTGTGTTTAGTTTAACATTCAAGAGTGGTTTGCGCAACGAAAAAATGAGAAGAATTACTCATTGTATTGAAAAGAATACAAGGTTTTTCAGGATTTGTTGGCTCAAAAGTCACATCATTTCATTTTTCAAGCTGCATGGAGCGGAAACCCAATCCTTTTATAAATATTTTTTTAACATTTTTTAATCAATATATAATCATTTTCTAATATTAATCGAGTAGGAGGAAATTCCTCTAATCGAGGAGTTTCCGACCTCTCACACCACCGTGCGTACCGTTCGGTACACGGCGGTTCAATCA
>CAMOZD010000267.1 GCA_946630645.1 uncultured Lachnospiraceae bacterium | reverse complement strand
GGCCGGCGCCCGCGAGGTCACCATTATTGAGGAGCCTGTGGCTGCGGCCATCGGGGCCGGAATTGACATTGGCAAGCCCTGTGGCAATATGATTGTTGATATCGGAGGAGGAACTTCCGATATCGCAGTTATTTCCCTTGGGGGTACTGTAGTATCCACTTCTATCAAGGTTGCCGGAGATGATTTTGATGAGGCGATCGTCCGCTACATGAGAAAAAAGCATAACCTGCTCATCGGCGACCGGACCGCGGAGGATATTAAGATCCAGGTAGGCAGTGCCTATGCCCGGGCTGAAGAGTCTTCCATGGAGGTCCGGGGCCGGAATCTTGTGACAGGTCTGCCCAAGACGGTGACAGTGACTTCCGAGGAGACCAGGGAGGCTCTGCGGGAAGCCACAGCCCAGATTGTGGAAGCTGTCCACAGTGTGCTCGAGCGCACCCCGCCGGAGCTGGCGGCAGATATTTCTGACCGTGGAATCGTCCTCACAGGCGGCGGCAGTATGCTGCAGGGTTTAGAGCAGCTGATTGAGGAGAAGACAGGTATCACTACCATGACTGCCGATGATCCCATGACTGCCGTGGCTATTGGAACAGGCCAGTATATAGAGTACCTGGGTGCCCGTTAGGCAGGCCTTCCGGGCCATGCAGGAGGTGCCGGGGCAGGAAGGTCCGGCCCGGATACCCTGCCAAAAAGGGAAGCCGGATACTGGCGACCGGCCCGGCAGGTACATTTTAATGACGGAATGATAAAGAAGCATTGATCGGCGGGCAAGACCCGTATTGGGAAAGAGAGTATGGCACATTTAGAGGGATATGTAAGTCATATCCGGTATCATAATGATGAGAATGGTTATACAGTCTTAGAACTTGAAACGACCCACGGGGATGAGATCCTCGTGGGAACTTTTCATTATATAGATGAAGGAGAGTACCTGGCTGCGGAGGCTGAATTTACGGATCACCCTGTCCATGGCCCCCAGTACCAGGTCAGCAGCTACCAGGTCAGGAAGCCGGAGACCAGGGCGGCCATGGAAAGATACCTTTCCTCGGGGACCATCAAGGGGATTGGCGCGGCCCTGGCCAGGAGAATCATGAAGAAGTTCCGGGAGAAGACCTTTCAGATTATTGAGGAGGAGCCGGAGCGGCTGGCTGAGGTCAAGGGGATTTCCCTGAAAAAGGCTATGGATATCGCAGTTCAGTTCCAGGAAAAACAGGATGTCAGGCAGGCAATGATGTTCCTGTCAGACTACGGGGTGACCGGTGCCTATGCAGTGAAGATCTATGAGGAATATGGGGAGGATATGTACACAGTCCTCCGCACCAACCCCTACCGGCTGGCCGAAGATATCCATGGTATAGGTTTCAAGGCTGCCGATGCCATCGCCGCCAGGGCGGGTATTGCCCCGGACTCTGACTTCCGCATTTGCGCTGCCGTTCTGTATGTCCTCCAGCAGGGCCTGGCTGCCGGCCATGTTTTCCTGCCCAGGAATATCCTTTGCAGGAATGCCGGCCAGCTTTTGACGATAGATCCGGAAGGCGTGGAGGACCACCTGCTGGAGCTGGTCCTGGATAAGAAGCTTATGATCAGGAAGGTGGGAGAGGAAGAGAGAGTCTACCTGAGTTCCTTTTATTTTCTTGAGCGTAATACGGCCAGGATGCTGGAAGAATTATCCGTACATTTTCCGGAAAATGCTGCGGCTTTTGACAGTTTGCTGGCAGAGGTGGCCGACGAGATGGACATAGAGATGGATGACCTTCAGAAAGAGGCTGTCCGCAGGACCATGGAAGGAGGGCTGGTGGTGATTACCGGAGGCCCCGGTACAGGTAAAACCACAACCATCAACCTCATGATCCATTGCTTTGAGAAAGAAGGGCTGGAAATCCTCCTGGCAGCTCCAACGGGCAGGGCTGCCAAGCGGATGACCGAGGCTACAGGCTATGAGGCCAAAACCATCCACAGACTGCTGGAGGTTAGCGGAGGCCTGGAAGATAAGGCAGGCAGCCATTTTGACCGCAATGAGGATAATCCTCTGGAGGCAGATGTGGTGATCGTGGATGAGATGTCCATGGTGGATATCCAGCTGATGAATTCCCTGCTCCGGGCCCTGGTCCCCGGCACCAGGCTGATTCTGGTGGGAGACTCCAACCAGCTTCCCAGTGTCGGGCCGGGCAATGTCTTAAAAGATATCATTGATTCCGGCGCTTTTCCGGTGGTGAAGCTGACCAGGATCTACCGCCAGGAGGAGAGCAGCCAGATTGTTTTAAATGCCCACAGGATTAACCGGGGAGAGCAGATCAGCCTGGACAACCAGAACAAGGATTTTTTCTTTTTCCAGAAGGATGGAATCCGGCCTGTCATGGGAGCCCTGGTCTACCTTGTCAAGACCCGGCTGCCGGAATACCTGGATATAGACCCTTTCGAGGTACAGGTGCTCACACCCATGAGAAAGGGAGAGCTGGGGGTGACCCATCTCAATGAGGTTCTCCAGTATTATCTCAATCCGGCCTCTGAGACCAAGACGGAGAGGGAGACTCATCACACGATCTTCCGGGAGGGGGACAAGGTGATGCAAATAAAGAATAATTATAAACTGCCATGGCGGATCCTCAATGAAAAGGGTTTTACCCTGGAGGAGGGTCTGGGCGTTTTTAACGGGGACCTGGGCGTCATCAGGCAGATCAACAGTTTTTCAGAGAAAATGACGGTTGTTTTTGATGAGAACCGGCAGGTGGAATATCCTTTCTCCGGCCTGGAGGAACTGGAGCTGGCCTATGCCATCACCATCCATAAGTCCCAGGGCAGTGAGTATCCGGCCGTGGTCATGCCTCTGCTTACGGGACCTCAGATTCTCTGCAACCGCAATCTCCTTTATACGGGAGTGACCAGGGCCCAGAGGTGT
>CAMOZD010000266.1 GCA_946630645.1 uncultured Lachnospiraceae bacterium | reverse complement strand
TACCTGATGCTCTATGAGGCCCTTAAGAAGGGGGATGTAGACCAGATTCTTCACTTTACCAAGGAATGCTACAATGGAGGCTTCCTCCTCTTCCTGCGTAACTTTATCAGGACTCATTATGATCCGTCTCTCTATGACCAGGAGGAGCTTAACAGCGTTACTGCTGAGACAGCCCAGGATTTTATCGATACCCTTAACGACCGGATGGCAGCCCGGGGTGACGCTGATCTGGATCCGGCCTCTCTTATGGCCGGTGTGCCAAACCTGGAGAACAGTCCGGCGGCAGCCTTCCTCCGCGGGGCGGTTGAGACAGCCAGATACAGCCGGTGCCGGCTTGCGGGCAGCGAGCTTTTGGAGCATTAATGGCGGAAAATCCGTAAGATTATTCTAAAAAGCATCTTGTTTATTCCATTCTATTAAATTTGTGCTATAATATAGCATGTCAGTTATGGATATTTGGAAAGGAAAGGAACAAGAGAGATGGGATTTACTGGAGTCGTGACGGTAATTATCTTTGCCGTATTGGTTTTTGCATTATTTTTTATTGTAAAGGAAATCGAACAGAAGAACTGGAGAAGAGCGACAATATATTCTATTCTCCTGGTGGCTGTGATTGTTGCCATGCATTTTGTTCTTAAATATTTTACCCTTCTTCTGTAGATCTGCCTGGTGCAGCTTTGTTTTAGGGAAAGAAGGGTCTGGATTGATCCGGCATACACGTGGGTAAGCTGCGTTGTGTCGGACATTTTTATGGCTTAGGAGAATGGACCTGGTCAGGTCGGATGGGAGTTAAGAGATATGCTTGACAAAGAATGGATGAAAACCATACTGTATTTTTTAGTGATGTTTATATGCGTCTACCTGCTGATTCATTATGTGGGTCAGCGGACAGTGGTGGACGGGGCTTCTATGGAGACGACCCTCTATGACGGTGATAATCTGATCCTAAATAAGATCAGTTACCGTTTTTCCGACCCGGAACGGTTTGACATCGTCGTCTTCCCTGTGGAAGATGATTACTACATTAAAAGGGTGATCGGACTGCCGGGAGAAAAGGTAGATATCCGGGACGGGAAAGTCTATATCAATGGGGAAGAACTGACTTCTGATGTCTATGGAAGGGAGCCCATAATCTACCCGGGCATGGTGGATCTGCCGCTGACTCTGGGTGAGGATGAGTACTTCTGTATGGGGGACAACCGCAATAACAGTAATGACAGCAGGGATCTCGGTCCCATATCCAGGGAGGAGCTGCAGGGTAAAATCTGGGTCAGGATCTTCCCCTTTAATAAGATGGGACCGGTGGATTAAGGAAGTTTGGCGGCAGATGTTATTTGTGAAAAGAAAGGGAATACTATGAGAATCATCATATCCCCGGCAAAAAAGATGAATCAGGATCCTGATACCCTGGCGGCAGCAGGGCTACCGGTATTTCTTGAGGATACAGAAGAGATTAAAGGCTGGCTGCAGGAGAGAAGCTATGAAGAACTGAAGAAACTCTGGGCCTGCAGTGATGCCATCGCTGCCCAGAATGTAGACCGGCTTAAAAATATGGACCTGCGGTCCTGTCTGACCCCGGCCATCCTGGCCTATGAAGGGATCCAGTACCAGTATATGGCACCGGCGGTTTTTGAAGAGGACCAGTATACTTATCTGCAGGACCATCTGCGGATTCTGTCTGGTTTTTACGGTGTGCTGAGGCCCTTTGACGGGGTGGTGCCCTACCGGCTGGAGATGCAGGCCAGGACCTGGATCCAGGGCAAGAATCTCTATGAGTTCTGGGCTGACCGCCTTTATGATCAGGTGATGGACGAGAGCCGGGTTATCATCAATCTGGCATCCAAGGAGTATTCCAGGGCAATTTCTGCCTATCTGCAGAAGGGGGACAGGATGATCACCTGTAATTTCTGTGAGATAGATGAGAAGAAGGGTAAACTGGTGCAAAAGGGTGTTTATGTGAAGATGGCAAGGGGGGAGATGGTTCGTTATATGGCCCAGACCCAGATGGAGAAGCCGGAAGACATGAAGACCTTTACCGGCCTGGACTACCATTTTGAACAGGAACTGTCTAAAGAAGACACTTATGTTTTTGTCCGGCAGCCGGCGGCAAAAGAGACCGGGGCCTGAAACGGGTCTGGATCCTGGACAGGAAAACAATTTGATAATGAGAGACCGGAAGCGTCGCAGTATTGTTCTTGCCCGTTCAGAAAAAATGGGCAGATTGTAATTGCGGCGCTTCCTTTTTTACCGGGAAGCTTTCCCGGCTCTTTAAAAATCATATTCCAGAACATTTTCGTAGATTTTATCCCTCTTCAATTCATTGAGAATCTCCGTCCGTCGGCTTCCGATCAGAAGCCTCTTGTTGTAGACAAAATATTTTTCACAGCCATACTGGCTGATGAAGGCAGACAGGCGGGGGTCCAGGGTCAGTTCTGTGACGAAAATCACCATCTCCTGGCCTTCGCCGAAGGCCTCCTCCATGAAAAGGAAGGCATGGTCCAGAGCATGGGAGGTCCGGGCCGCGGCTGTTTCCAGCTTGTCCCGTTCCAGGGCGAAAAGATTCTTTAAAGTTTCAAAGGCTTCTTGTCCTCCGGCAGATCTGTCGGGGGTCCACTGGGTCAGCAGGCGGAAGACTCTGGTCTCCAGACTTTTTTCTTCAGTGGTTACCAGGCCGGTTTTCTCTCTGGTCTTCGAAGTCTCCTTGCGGGTTGTCAGCAGATTGCCATAAAGGTCGGCCGGCGAAAAGGCAGCTGACAGGTCAGTGGAGTCCGGACTGGAAGCAGGGCCGGCAGAAGCCGGGCTGACGCCCCTCTCTTTCAGCTGGCTGCGGAAGTCCTGGAGGAAGGAAAAGGCCTGTTCAGTGACAGCCTCCTGGTCCAGAGTCTCCCTGGCATAGTTGCCA
>CAMOZD010000265.1 GCA_946630645.1 uncultured Lachnospiraceae bacterium | reverse complement strand
ATAAGTGCTGGTTCCAATCAGGGATTCTATTGCT
This sequence comes from uncultured Lachnospiraceae bacterium, assembly GCA_946630645.1. Lineage (GTDB taxonomy): Bacteria > Bacillota > Clostridia > Lachnospirales > Lachnospiraceae > Anaerobutyricum. Next base: position 2,869 of record CAMOZD010000265.1, on the reverse strand, counting down.
TGAGTCGTAAAAACACAGGAAGTTAAAGGATATTCTTTGGCAAGGGGGGATTTCACAAACTTGCATTTCAGTTCCCTGTCAAGTTTTTTTGTGAATATCATATCATAAAAGCGCGATACGAAGGGAATCATAAACATATTATAATAAGGTCCTGAATACATGGATGTATTGGGATGCCTTTTAGCGACAAGATGTGTCATAAGCTGGTTATATTCCCGGCAGATTACGATATCATACTGGGATAAAAATTCCGGCTTTAAGGCCTTTAAAGAGACACCGGTCCTGAAAAATCTGATGCGCCTCCTCAGAATAGCTCTTGCCTTATGCCCATCAGTTTCACAAAGGTCGATAGTTTCCTCTTTCTTTTTATGGAAATTCAAATAATCACAATCATGACCCAGTCTACAAAAGGCTTTTGCTATGCCCGCACCCTGGACATTATAACCATTTAAATCTTCATCATAGGGAGTTGATCTTACAAACAATATCTTAGACATTATTTTTCCTCTCACTTATTCATCAATCAGTTTGGGACTAATTTATCAAACATCATATACCGGACCGGGCCGGTTTACAATCGGTTTATTCCTCATCCACCTTCTGGCCGTGAATCTCCAGAATTTTAAAATGGGTCTTTCTCTGATCCTCAGGTGGAAGCTGCATATAGTCTCCATAGGTATGGGTCAGATATTCGTGGGCCATACTCATGCCACGAAGCTCCAGGCCTTCAAAGGGATATAATTTCCCTCTGCCATAGTAGCCGGCCGGAACAATCTCCCTGGTCCTGTAGGCCCCCATAATATTGCCAACATACCTGGACCCCTTAAGCTTCTGCCTGCGGAGCAGCTTGTCAATTTTGGCCTTCTGTTTATAAGGAGTGGTTAATTTCTCCACAGGAATCCGTTCCATCACCCACAGCAAAAGCCGCTCTGCCTTTCCGCGGGAACGCTTTCTGTCTATGGAATCTTTATAGCACAGGGACATCAGTGCCCGGTGATAAAGAACCCGGAAAAAGTATATCTTCCTCAAGAAGGGATTATTGGGTGTCCCATCGATCGGGAAAATGTCTATGGAAGCATTGGTATATTTATTATCATTTCCAATCCTCTCTTCCACTACCTTGGTCTCTGTGTCCAGAATCCGGGTGATATAATACTGGTATTCCGGATCAGTACGGTAATTGACCACCTTCATATGGGCGGGCAGTTCTTTTGGCGCTACTTTAAGGAATCTTTCGTAGTCCCTTCTGGGCATACCCAGATCAATGTCATCGTCCCAGGGGATAAAACCCTGATGTCTGACCGCACCGAGCATGGTACCGCCCAGCATATAATAGCGCAACCCGTGCTTTTCACAAATTGATACAACTTCTTTCACTATATCCAAATCTACCTGATGAAGCAGGTCCATATTAGCCATATTCAATCTCCCGCTCTATTCTTTAAGCTCAGTATCCTCAGTATCCTCAGTTTCCATTAACAGGATCCTTACGGATCTGCCTGCCGTCTGCCTCCAGGGCATAAGGAAAATATATAACCTCAACACCCTTGTCCTCAAAATAGTCCTGGTAATGGCTGAATCTATCGATATCTTTATGGTCAAAACTTACAAACAACCTGTCATAATGCCAGAGATCCCACGCGTCAGAATCCTCCGGGCAGGCATCCACAACCTTGTCCACATACTTACATGCGGCAAGTAATTCCTTTCTTTCCCCGAGGGGAATAAAATTCTCTTTCCCTTTTCCTTTATCACTGTCAATGACCCCTACAATCAGATAGTCACAGCATTGCCTTGCTCTTCGGAGCAGGTTCAGATATTCTATATGGAAAAGGTCAAAGGCAGCTGACAGATAGCGGATTTTAACCTTTTTGTCATTGTCAAGACGTCCCGAATCCTTCTTATACTGATAACTGTGAAGGCCATACTCATGGGAATTTTTATGATAACGTTCCAGAACCGCTTTAAAAGTCTCCTCATAGCGGGGAATAAAACGAGTATCCCTGTTAAAAAGATGTTCAACAATCTGAACGGCAAGGGGACCGGTTACAGACAAGGCATTTTTGCCGCCATAGAATCTGCTTCCATCAAAAAAGGAAGGCGAAACATCCAGAATACGATTATCCGTCCCGGCAACCTCCAGCTCGATATTCACCGATTCTACAAAACGTACCAAGCCTGCCTTTGCCGCCGCATAAACCGAGGTGGCAGGTGATGACATCCATCCACTGATGGATCCCATTACTCCTGCATAGAAGGTATCATTGGAAAGAATCCGGTCATAGAATATACGGAAAAGCTTAATTGTGGAAAGGGTATCAATCGTCAGGATCTTGTCGATCTCAGCAATATGATGAGCCTTAAAATCAGCCACCCGGCCGATACCAGCCGTAATCATCAGCAGGTCTACATCCTTATCTCCGGCAAGAGGAAGAAAGACATCTTCATCAAAATCCGTAAGATCACAGTAGCTGTAATGTAAACAAGCCGGATCGAGAATACCTTCTTCCGGTTCAACCCTGTCACAAATCTCCAGATAATAACCCTTATCCATCAGCTCCCTGCTGATGGCAAGGCCAATCCCATTGCTTCCTCCAACAATTACTGCTTTTTTCATAAAAGCTCTCCTTTTTGAGTTACAGGCAAAAAAACCTATCTGTTCCAAAGCTTTTTGTACTCATCCGCAATAAACTCCCAGCTGTAAGCACTTCTGATCCTTTTTTTGGCAGCCTGGCCATACTTGAGCCGGTCGGCCTCATCCATCTCATCGGCCCGGTCAATCAGGCTGCTCAGGCTGCCCGTATCTTTTTTCCAATACAGGGCGGCATCCTGACCAACTTCCCTGTTGAAGCCAACATCCAGAAGCAGA
>CAMOZD010000264.1 GCA_946630645.1 uncultured Lachnospiraceae bacterium | reverse complement strand
CATGACGATCTTCTCGGCAACTTCTTCCTCCAGCATGTCGATGGCTGTCTCGGCACTCATGATGGAGCTGCCCAGGTCTGTGTAGACCAGGATATAATCGTTGTCAGCCAGTTCTTCCATGGCAGTCATAATCTTAGTGGCACTGGTTCCAATTCTTCCAAGATCAGCTCCGCCGGCAGCGATTACTGTAACAGAACCATCATTCATCTCATCAACAATATCTTTAAGGCCTGCAGCCACATCAGAGCTGTGGGATACAAGTACTACACCAAATTTACTCATAAATATTCCCTCCATATATATAAATGTTTGTTCTACTATAAAGTAATTCTAAACTATTCTTACTTTGAAATCAAGACAATCAGTAATCTCCCGCAGTTCTTATTCATCTTTTGACCTCAGTTTATTTCTATGATAAAATTAACTGAAGTGCAATTAACAGTAAAAGGAGATGATGGCAGTGTTAAAGATTAATAAGACGATTGAGGATAAAAAAGTTTGTCTGGCCTTGGAAGGAAGACTGGATACCACCACGGCCCCTGACCTGGAGAAAGAAGTGAAGTCATCCCTGGATGGTATGACCGACCTGGTTTTTGACATGGCCAAGCTGGAATACATTTCTTCCGCCGGCCTCCGGGTGTTGCTGACTGCCCAGAAGATCATGAATAAGCAGGGCACCATGGAAGTGATCCATGTGGATGATACCATCATGGAGATCTTTGAGGTGACAGGCTTTTCAGACATTCTCACCATCTGCTAGCAGGCAGAGGTCAGGCCGCGAACCAGCTTCAGTCAGCTCACAGCATAGGTTATATGAAAAGAAGGCCATAATTCATGACCATGGAAACATGGTAAGAACTATGGCTTTTTCGTGTTTCTTTAGTGGAATCTGACTGGCTCAAAAAGGCGGCCGTTTAAGTTAGGAGAAAAGACGATGCATTTAAAAAATATCAGTAATTATATTGGGAAATATATGGCGGTGATCGTTCTTGTCGTGGCGGCTCTGGCCCTGCTGGTCCCTGGCTCCTGTCTCTGGATCCAGATCTCATGGATCAATTACCTGCTGATGCTGGTCATGTTCGGCATGGGTCTGACCCTGAAACCGGATGACTTCCTCCTGATCTTCCGCCACCCCCGCTACATCCTCCTGGGCTGCCTGGCCCAGTTCACCATCATGCCCCTGCTGGCTTTCGGCCTGGCAAAGGTCTTCGGGCTGGAGGGAGGGCTCCTGGCTGGTGTGATTCTGGTGGGAACCTGTCCGGGAGGTACCTCCAGTAATGTAATCACCTACCTGAGCAAGGGGGATGTGGCCTTTTCTGTGGCCATGACCTCCGTCAATACCCTCCTGGCCCCCTTTGTCACCCCCCTGGTTACCTGGTTCTTCCTCCGGACCACTGTGGAAGTGGATACCATGAGTATGTTTCTTTCCATTATTAAAGTAGTCATCATACCCATAGGCCTGGGCTTCATCATTAACCGGCTCTGGGGTCAGTACACCAGCAGGCTGGTGGACGGCCTGCCCCTGGTTTCCGTGACGGCCATCACCCTGATCGTAGCCGCCGTGGTTTCCCACAATGCGGAAAATATCCTGGAGACCGGCCTGCTTGTATTCCTGGTTGTGATCCTTCACAATATCCTTGGTTACGGGGCCGGCTATCTGCTGGGCCAGTTGCTGGGCCTGGACCTGCCTGAAAAGAAGGCCCTGTCCATAGAAGTGGGTATGCAGAATTCCGGTCTGGCTACATCCCTGGCCGGGACGGCCTTTCCCAACCTGGCCATGGCTACAGTTCCCGGGGCCATATTTTCCGTATGGCATAATATATCCGGAGCTATCCTGGCTGGCTTCTTCCGCCGGCTGGACCATGACAAGAAGGAAATGTAATAAAAGAAAAAATTATGATATATTCCTCTATCTGAACTAAGGGAATAAAGATAAGGATCTATATCCGGCTGCGGGATTCAGCCTTTCCACGTTGCCGCCGGATAGGGTCCTTTTTTAATTAGGAAGGACAGAAAATATTTTCCAGAAAAAATACTTGACATTTCAAATATATTTGATAAAATATAATTGTAAAAAATATAAATGAGCAGGAGCTGATATTTTACAGGGTAATAGACCGGCAGACACAGACCTGTTAAAGCATAATGAGACCGGCAGAAGCAGACCTGCCAAAGCATAATAGTGCCGGAAGAAAATGTATATTACAGAATAAAAATATTTACAAGTTAAAAAGATTACAGTCTAAGAAAGTTACATTTTTATGAGAGTCAGAGTCTAAGAAAGATAAGAGTCTGAAGAAGATTACAGGAGGTATTATGATGAGTATTTATGATCTGACAGTAGAAGCGGCTGATGGCAGCCAGGTAGCATTAAAGGATTACGAAGGCAAGGTGATCTTAGTGGTGAATACAGCGACAGGCTGTGGCTTCACTCCCCATTATAAGGATATCGAGGAGATGTTTGAGAAGTACCATGACCGCGGCTTTGAGATTATCGACGTTCCCTGCAACCAGTTCATGGGCCAGACACCTGGAACAGACGAGGAGATCCATGAGTTTTGTACCCTCCATTATAACACTCAGTTTCCCCAGATGAAGAAGTCTGACGTCAATGGGGAGAATGCGATTCCTCTCTTTAAGTATCTCAAGTCCCAGAAGGGTTTCGAGGGCTTTGGCAAGGGCCCCAAGGCTCTGGCCATGGCTGCCATGCTTAAGAAGATTGACAAGGATTACAAGAACAATCCGGATATCAAGTGGAACTTTACCAAGTTCGTCGTGGACCGTCAGGGCAATGTAGTGGCCCGTTTTGAGCCCACAGCAGACATGAAGCTGGTGGACAAGTGCGTAGAGAGCCTGCTGTAGTGTGTTTGTTGTAGGGAGTTTGTTTTAGAGAATCTGCTATAG
>CAMOZD010000263.1 GCA_946630645.1 uncultured Lachnospiraceae bacterium | reverse complement strand
CGGTAAAACTACCATCATGGAATTCCTTTTTCGTGGCATACAAAAGAACCGCAAGATAGGAAATAATAACAGGGAATCCAATAAAACACAAACTCCATTCTGCCGTTATGCTGCTAAAGCTGCTGACCAGCAGCCATACTGCCAGTCCTGCCAGACCGGCCAGCATTCCGTAAACCAGCCAGGCGATTTTAATCTTTGTGACTGCCTTCCGGTTCATTTCATCAATATAGATCCATAATCCCTTCATGTCTTCCACCTCCTTTTACAAAAAGCATAATAAATGTTTGTAAAGGTTGAAACCCCCTGAAAGTAAGGTTTCTGTAAAGGGCAAAAATCTTACAAAGCCTTTATAAAAATGCCATGATTTTCTTTACAATCATCATTTATTATAAAGAACAAATACAGGCCAGGCTTCTATTTTCAAAAAGAAGCCCCTGCTTCTTATAAAGATTTATTTACTTGAAACATTTTACTTTCAAACCCTTAAGAAAGAAGGAGATCTATGGCTCTAATATTTATCGTGGAAGACGATCCCAGTATCCAGGAGATTGAGAAAATGGCTTTAAAAAACAGTAATTACATGGTGCAGGTTTTTGACCATGCGTCTGCTCTCTATAAAAAACTGGGGGAAATAACACCGGATTTGATCCTGCTTGATATCATGCTGCCTGATGAAGATGGTTATACCATTATCCGTAAACTGCGGGAGAATTCAAAAACCAGGCGGATCCCTGTCATTGTAATCACAGCAAAGACAACAGAAATGGATATGGTGAAGGGACTTGATGACGGTGCCGACGATTATATAAGGAAACCCTTTTCCGTCATGGAACTGCTTTCCCGTGTCCGGGCTTTATTGCGCCGTTCCAGGGAAGAACTGCCCGGTCAGCTGCTGGTGGGAAATATAATGCTGGATAATGAACGCCACAAGGTAATCAGTGGTAATCAAAGTGTTGATCTTACCCTGAAGGAATACGAACTGCTTCGTTATCTGATGCTCAATGAAGATATCGTTTTATCCAGGGAAGCCCTGATGCACAATGTATGGAGCGCAGATTTTGAAGGCGAGAGCAGAACCGTGGATATGCACATTAAAACTCTCCGGCAAAAACTCGGGGAACAAGGAAAACAGATCAGGACTGTCCGGGGAGTCGGCTATGTAATCAACCAAAGCCCCGGTGACCAGCCATGAAACAACAGATCAATATAAGACTGGGACTGGTTTCCCTCATTGCAATTGTAACCACCGTAATCAGTATTACCCTAATATATTATAATTTGTTTCAGCAACAGGTACGGAATGACTTAAAAGAGACCACTCTGCTACTGGCAGAAACAAAAGTCTTTCAAAACCCCGGGCTTTCCGGAAAAAAGACTAACGGAACCTCTGAAGATTTCAAATCCGGCAAATTCCGGATTACCTGGATTAATGAAGAGGGTACTGTCTTATTTGACAACGATGCGGAAATTAGCAAAATGACGAATCACCTGGACCGTCCGGAGATCCAGGCGGCCTTAAAGTATGGTTATGGTGAGAGCACCCGTCACTCAGATACCATGAACATGGATACCTTTTACTATGCTCTCCTTTTGGATAACCATACCATTCTCCGACTGTCTACCCAGGCCAGGACCATCGGCTCTATCCTGGTTACTGCCCTGCCTGTCATTATCCTTATTGTAATAATCATTCTTCTGGGCTGTATCCTGATAGGGCACCTCCTGACCAGACAGCTCATGAAGCCTCTGGAAGAAATGGCAGGGAATCTTGACGGCAGCAGTGGAAGTCCTGTCTACAAAGAACTGGAGCCCTTCATGACTACTATACGAAGCCAACATGAGGACATTCTGGCTGCGGTAAAAAGCCGGCAGGATTTCACCGCCAACATTTCCCATGAACTCAAAACCCCCATCTCTGCCATATCCGGATATGCGGAACTAATCGAGACCCGCATGGTCGATGCAGAAACTTCCATATACATCGCCGGACAGATCCGGCATAACGCAGCAAGACTTTTATCCCTGGTCACAGATATTATCCAGCTTTCAGAGCTTGACCACTGGGAACTTCCAAGAAGCTTCGAGACGACAGACTTACTTGCTGCTGCCCGGGAATGTGTAGCGAACTTAAAACCTATGGCAGCTCAAAAATCAATCAACCTGTCCTGCAGTGGTATTCCTGCGGCGATCAACGCTGAACCCCGGCTGATCAGAGAACTGATCGACAATCTTGTACAGAATGGAATCCGCTATAATAAGGAAAAGGGTTCTGTAGATGTTTCTGTCAGCATATTGGACAGTCATCCCATACTCTCTGTAAAAGACACTGGCATCGGCATACCGGCCGACCAGCAGGACAGGGTGTTTGAACGTTTTTACCGGGTAGATAAAAGCCGGTCCAGAGAAACAGGCGGCACAGGTCTGGGCCTTGCCATTGTAAAACACATCGCCCAGATCCACTCAGCAGAGATTTCCCTTCACAGCGTACCGGGAAAAGGCACCCAGATAAGGGTGAGATTTTAAAATATATTTTCCCCTGCAAAAAATTATCCTTTTTTATTCAATTAATACCATATGGCAGATGGTTTTTCATGGTATAATATGCTTGAGTTATAAGGACCATTTTTACAGGGCATTCTGCCCGTGAAGCAGGAGCATATTATGGTTAAGATTTCCAAGGAAAATATTATTTCTTATATAAAGGACCACCTTCCGGACTTTGATGATTCCGTTCCTGTGCATATTTCCATGATCGGAGAGGGGACAGCGGAGGAGGATGGCGATGGATATGTGAATCATATATTCCGGATTCAGACAGGCAAGGAAGCCTATGTGTTGAAACAGGGCCTGCCTGTAGCCAGAGTGAGCCAGGCTCCCATGGATGTGAACCGGATCCAGTTAGAATATGATTG
>CAMOZD010000262.1 GCA_946630645.1 uncultured Lachnospiraceae bacterium | reverse complement strand
AAGCAGGACGCCTACAGACCTTACTTCAATATCCGTATGAAATGTATGGAGGACCAGGTTCAAGACGGCATGAATCTGATTAAGGAGATTCTGCTCACCTCCAGGCTGGATGACAAAAAGCGAATCAAGGAGATCGTTTCCGAGATTCATACCAAGATGGACGCCAGGATCCCGGCCGCAGGCCATGTCCATGCGGCTAACAGGGCCATGTCCTATGTGGACCCCATGATGAAATACAAAGAAGTAGCAGAAGGTATGGGCTATTATGACTTCATCAAGGACCTGGACCGGAATTTCGATGACCGTATCGACGAAGTCATCCGCCAGCTGCGGAGGGCCCAGAATTGCATATTCCGAAAAAACCAGATGACAGTCAGCCTGACCGGCGAATTTGATTTCAAGACCATGCTGGAAGAGGAATTCCTTGATTTTGCCCGTGTACTCTGGGACGCACCCTGTGTGAAATCCGTTCCTGTTATGACGGCATGCCAGCTCAATGAAGGCTACAAGGCAGCCAGCAAGGTCCAGTATGTGGCTGCCGCAGGATCCTATTTAAGTGAGGACAGGCCTTTCACCGGCGCTCTCCATGTTCTTAAGACCATTCTGTCCTATGATTATCTCTGGGTAAATGTCAGGGTGACAGGCGGGGCCTACGGCTGTATGTGCAGCTTTGGCAGGAGGGGCTACGGTTTCTTTACCTCCTACCGGGATCCCAAGCTCGCCGAGACTCTGGACACTTATAAAAAGGCTGTCCGGTATCTGCAGGATTTCGAGGCCAGTGACAGGGATATGACCCGCTATATTATTGGTACCGTCAGCGCCATGGACCAGCCTATGGAAGCCCAGGCTTTGGGAGCCAGATCTTTCGCGGCCTACCAGTCAGGCATGACGGTGGAGATGGTCCAGAAGGAGAGGAACCAGGTACTGGAGACCAGACCGGAAACCATCCGCGTCCTGGCACCCTACGTGGAAGCTATTGTCTCTCAAGGTGCCATCTGTGCCATTGGTAATGAGAATAAGATCGATGAGAATAAAGATCTTTTTATCACGGTAAAGAACCTGACCCAGTAATTATCGATGACTAATATATATATATAGATGACAACCATAGCATAGCAACAGGAGTAACAAGACCCATGAAAAAGTTCAAATCAGGTTTTGTGACGATTATAGGCCGGCCCAACGTGGGCAAGTCCACGCTGATGAATCATCTGATCGGCCAGAAGATCGCCATCACATCCAGTAAGGCCCAGACGACCAGAAACCGGATCCAGACCGTCTATACCTGTGACCAGGGACAGATTGTCTTTGTGGACACGCCAGGGATCAACCGGGCCAAGAATAAGCTGGGAGATTATATGCTTACTGCGGCAGAAAGGACTCTGGCAGGAGTGGATCTGGTGCTTTGGCTGGTGGAGCCTACCACCTACATTGGTGGTAATGAACAATATATCATAAGTAAGCTGAAGAATATTTCTACGCCGGTCTTTCTTGTTATCAATAAGACAGACAAGGCTACAGAGGAGGAGATTCTCAAGGCTATCGTGGCTTATAAGGACCAGTGTGACCTGGCTGAGGTCATTCCGGTCAGCGCCCTGACCGGAAAAAACACCGACGACCTGGTTGCCACCATTTTTTCCTATCTGCCCGAGGGGCCCATGTACTATGATGAAGATACCATCACTGACCAGCCGGAAAGACAGATTATCGCCGAGCTGATCAGGGAGAAGGCACTGAGACTGCTGAGTCAGGAGATTCCCCATGGCATAGCGGTTGTGATTGAAAGGATGAAGACCAGGAAGAAGGGGGACATCGTGGATATCGAGGCTGCCATCGTCTGCGAGAGAGAATCCCACAAGGGAATCATCATCGGTAAGAAGGGGGCCATGATCAAAGAGATCGGAACCCAGGCCAGGACAGACATGGAGAACCTTCTTGATACTAAGGTGAATCTCAAACTTTACGTAAAAGTCCGGAAGGACTGGAGGGACAGTGATATTCTTCTGAAAAACTACGGTTATAATCTGAAGGATCTCTAAAGATATTAGGAGTGGTATGGCAGACCAGAGTAAGATAACAGGAATTGTCCTCTCCGTCTATCCGGTGGGGGAAAGCGACAGAAGGCTCACCATATTAACTGCCCAGAGGGGCAGGATACAGGTTTTTGCCAAGGGCTCCAGGAAGGTGAAAAATCACCTGCATGCCCTCGCCCAGCCCCTGGTGGCAGGAGAGTTCATCATCAGTGAATCCAGGACCTATGCCTATCTGGTCTCCGGAGAGGGAAAAGATTTTTATCCGGAGCTCAGGGAGGACCTGGATTCCATATACTACAGCAGCTACTTTGCAGAGGTAGCTGAGTATTTTACTGTGGAAGGACAGGATGAGAGGCCGGTACTGAACCTGCTTTACGTCACATTTTCTGCTATGAAAAAGGGGCTGGTGCCCCTGCAGCTGATCCGGAGGATCTATGAATTGAAAATGCTGCAGATCCAGGGCATGGGCATGGAGTGTTTTCAATGCCTGGCCTGTGGTAAGGATACTGACCTGGTCAGAATCTCCTTCGGGGATGGAGGCCTCTACTGCGGGGACTGCGGCAGCAGGCATTTCAGCAGGGACATATCCCCCAGGACGGTCTACGCCCTCCAGTATGTTATGGCATCAGGCCTGGAAAGGCTTTATGCCTTCCGTCTTGATGAGGAGACCCAGCAGGAGTTTTTGTGGGCCGCAGACCATTTTTTTACGGCCCAGGCCGACCACAGATTCCGGTCGGCTGCCATGCTTGACCTGCTTTGAAGCCGACGGCAGAAGATTCCTTCTTTCATATTTTTACTTGCAATGAGAAAATAATAAGGTTAGAATAAGTAACATGATTCGCCGTTTTGTGCGGATTGCCCAGGCGGCAGGAACCGGATTCTGACCGGATAT
>CAMOZD010000261.1 GCA_946630645.1 uncultured Lachnospiraceae bacterium | reverse complement strand
GCCCGGTAGCAGCGGCGGAAAATACGAAAGCCCGGCTTTACGGGATCCAGTTCCATCCGGAGGTTCTTCACACGGAAAAAGGCAAGGAGATTCTTCATAATTTTGTTTATGAGATCTGTGGCTGCAGTGGTGACTGGAAGATGGATTCCTTTGTGGAGTCTTCCATCAAGGCCATTCGTGACAAGGTGGGAGACGGCAAGGTGCTCTGTGCCTTGTCCGGCGGTGTGGACTCTTCGGTGGCAGCGGTCCTGCTGTCAAAGGCTGTAGGCAGTCAGCTTACCTGTGTATTTGTAGACCATGGCCTGCTCCGGAAAAATGAAGGAGATGAGGTGGAGGCAGTATTCGGACCGGAAGGAGATTACGACCTCAACTTTATCCGGGTCAATGCCCAGCATCGTTTTTATGTGAAGCTGGCAGGTGTGACGGAGCCGGAAGAAAAAAGAAAGATTATCGGTGCGGAGTTCATCCGCGTTTTCGAAGAAGAAGCAAAGAAGATCGGGGCCGTAGATTTCCTTGCCCAGGGAACCATTTACCCGGATGTGGTGGAGAGCGGCCTGGGCGGAGAGTCCGCTGTCATAAAGTCCCACCACAATGTGGGTGGGCTGCCTGACTGTGTGGACTTCAAGGAGATTATTGAACCCTTGAGGGACCTGTTTAAGGATGAGGTCCGCAAGGCCGGACTCCAGCTGGGCATTCCCGAATATCTGGTTTTCCGTCAGCCCTTCCCGGGACCGGGTCTGGGAATCCGGATTATCGGCGATATCACCGAGGATAAGGTCCGCATCGTCCAGGATGCAGATTACATTTACAGGGAGGAGATCGCCAGGGCAGGTCTCGACCAGGATGTCAACCAGTATTTTGCTGCCCTGACCAATATGCGGTCTGTGGGTGTCATGGGAGATGAGCGTACTTATGATTATGCCGTAGCCCTGCGGGCTGTGAATACGGTAGACTTTATGACGGCAGAGGCAGCCCAATTGCCCTACGAGGTCCTTAATAAGGTCATGAACCGGATTATTAATGAGGTTAAGGGCGTCAACCGCGTCTTCTATGACCTGACCAGTAAACCACCAGGAACTATTGAGTTTGAATAGTAGACAACACCCCCCTCAGACCACATGAATACGTGGTTTGAGGGGGTGTTTTTTGCCTCCGTGATACTATTTTGATACTTAAAAATATATTCCTTTCAATGAATTCCAAGTAATCATCCACAGCTAAATGAAACTCTTTTTCCACAAAACATGGTATTGAATATCGGCAGTGGGCCGGCAAAGTTTCAAATGTTGTGATAGAGAGAACTTATCACTGACGATAATATCAAACGATTTTTCAAATTCATAGTCAGATGATAGGATATAGCTATCATAATTAGTAAGGAATTCCTCCAACTCCCAGATAACACGGAATGAAAAGGAGAAAGATATCATGAGTGAATACAGATTTGAAACATTACAGCTGCACGTAGGACAGGAACAGGCAGACCCGGCTACCGATTCCAGGGCCGTACCCATCTACCAGACCACATCCTATGTCTTTCATGACAGCCGGCATGCGGCAGACCGTTTTGGTCTGGCTGACCCCGGTAATATTTACGGCAGACTGACCAATTCTACCCAGGATGTGCTGGAGAAGAGAATCGCTGCCCTTGAAGGTGGAAGTGCCGCCCTGGCCCTGGCCTCAGGATCCGCCGCCATCACTTATACCATAGAGGCCCTGGCTGCCAATGGCGGCCACATCGTGGCCCAGAAGACCATCTATGGCGGCAGCTATAATCTGCTGGCTCACACCCTGCCCCAGTACGGTATTGAGACCACTTTTGTAGACGCCCATAACCTGGAGGAACTGGAGGCAGCCATCCGGGACAATACAAGAGCCCTTTATCTGGAAACCCTGGGTAATCCCAACAGTGATATCCCTGATATCGATGCTATCGCTGAGATTGCCCACAGGCACGGGCTGCCTCTTGTGGTGGACAATACTTTTGGCACCCCTTACCTGATCAGGCCCATCGAGCACGGGGCAGATATCGTAGTCCATTCAGCCACCAAGTTTATCGGGGGACATGGTACTACCCTGGGTGGAATTATCGTGGAAGCCGGCAGGTTTGACTGGAAGGCCAGCGGCAAATATCCAAACATTGCAGCCCCCAATCCCAGCTATCATGGCATATCCTTCTATGATGTCCTGGGGCCGGCAGCCTTTGTAACCTTTATCAGGGCAATTCTTTTAAGAGATACAGGCGCGACCATCTCACCCTTTAACGCCTTTCTTCTCTTACAGGGGGTGGAGACCCTCTCCCTTCGCCTGGAAAGGCATGGGGAAAATACAAAGAAGGTTGTGGACTTCCTGAAGAACCACCCCCAGGTTGAAAAGGTGAACCATCCTTCTCTGGCTGACCATCCGGACCATGCCCTCTATGAGAAATATTTTCCCAATGGAGGAGCATCCATCTTCACTTTTGAGATCAAGGGGGGTCAGGAAGAAGCCTGGAAATTCATAGATAAGCTCAAAATATTTTCCCTGCTGGCCAATGTGGCCGATGTAAAAAGTCTGGTCATTCATCCTGCATCCACAACCCATTCCCAGCTTTCCCCGGAGGAGCTTTCAGACCAGGGAATCAAGGCCAATACCATCCGGCTTTCCATCGGCACAGAGCACATCGACGATATCATCGCCGATCTTGAAAATGGATTTGCGGCGCTCAACCATTAGAAAGAAGGATGCACCGGAATTAGTGAAGGAGATCATGGCCGGTTTTCCGGATCAAATAGTATTATGAATAGAATCACGACAAAAGGAGTCTGCTGTAATAGCCGGCTCTTTTTTATTTATGTTTGTGTCTTGTCAGTAGTTTATCTGTTAGACATAGGCTGGTTATAAAGCATAGCCTGTTATAAAGCATAGCCTGTTATAAAGCATAGCCTGTTA
>CAMOZD010000260.1 GCA_946630645.1 uncultured Lachnospiraceae bacterium | reverse complement strand
ATTCCAGAAAACTATAGCATTCAGGACGCACTATGTGATAAACTTTTACTGTCCACTTGGACCGCCTCCTATTCTTTGAGATTGGCTCGCAACACCTTTCTCATTGTATCATAGGAGGCTTTTTATGTTTATCCGTAACGCTTCTGCTTACTCCATTCTCCCCAGCATAGCTGGGGGATTAGTGTTTTCATTTATTTTTAAATAAAGAAATAATTAAAAATTTCAGCGATATTATTCTATATTTTATTCTATATAAATAATATTATACTAACAATAAATAAGACCTGTCTAAAACCAAAGGAACCGTGAAAAACATTTTTAAAGGAAAGGGCATTTTTATGGATAAGTATATTTGTAATATGTGTGGTTATATCTACGATCCGGCAAAGGGTGATCCGGACAATGGTATCGCTCCGGGAACCTCCTTCGCTGATCTTCCTGAGGACTGGCACTGTCCCCTTTGCAGCGTAGATAAAAGTAATTTCTCCAAAAAGGACGACTGATTTACAGACGCCATGGGGACCAGATTTTTATACCATGATAATCCTTCTTTGACATTAATACAGATCTCTCTTTGAACCCGTTCAATTACCCCCCTAATCATTTAAAACCTAAGACAGAGAAGCCATCGGATCTACATCCGATGGCTTCTCTGTCTTATCTTAAGTCATATTTTCTGTTCAATTCCCAGTCTTATCTTTCAGCTCCCGTTTCAGCTTTCCTCTCTTTCAGGAGACCGGTCCTCTCTTCCAATGGCCGTCAAAAGCTCCAGGGCAGATAGGCCGCGGCAATGGCCAGCAGGACTGCAGGTAACATGTTGGCCACCCTGATCATCTTGCCCCAGACCAGGTTGACCCCCACACAGAATATAATTACTGAACCGATCAGAGACAGGTAGGCGACAGCCAAAGGGGTCATCACCGGAGAAATCAGCCTGGCCAAGAGGGTGATGGAACCTTCAAAAAGAAATACGGGAATGGCAGAGAAAACACTGCCCTTACCCAGGGAGGAGGTCATCACCGCAATGATGATAAAATCCAGGACTGATTTGACGGCCAGCGTGGAATAATCACCCATGACCCCATCCTGGATGGCTCCCACTATGGCCATGGCGCCGATACAGACCGTCAGGGAGGAAGTGACAAAAGCATTGACAAATTCCTTGTCCCCACTATTGCCCGACTTAACCTTGAGCCACTGGCCGAACCGCTCAAAACCATCCTCAATATGCATCAGCTCTCCGGCCATGGTGCCCAGGGCCAGGCAGAGGACCACCAGCATGGCTTTACCGCTGACCAGGGTCTCCCCCTGAACCTTCAGCATCCCCTCCATGGCTCCGGCCACAGCAATAAATATGACGCTGACCCCACAAGCCTTATTGAGAGCTTCCTGCTGGTCCTGGTTAAAGAGTCTGCCCGCCAGATGCCCTGTCAGGCCTCCTGCCAGGATGGCCCCGCTGTTAATTAAAGTTCCCGTCCCTATCATATCTTTTTTACCTGCCACTCCTGAATTATCCTGAAAAAATCCTGCTTTCAAATTATAATCCTGCTTTTAAAGAACCCCTGCAACAAAATAGGATAAGATCCCCGTCACAGCCATTCCAGGATTTATATTCGTTATACCAGTATAGGACAAAAGCGGCTCTTTATCAAAGGGTAAATTAAAAAAATTCTCCTCCTCCATAATTTCTTGCCAAAATGACCATAATTTTATAATATTAACATTATCAACCTATCCAGTAATTAGCTATTAGAAGGAGGCCCCTATGAATATACGAAGTCTTATCCTTCTGGCCGGTATCATCCTTGCCCAGGCTGCACCCGGGTCATCTAAGGCCATCCCCCTCATCAATCACCGCGGGCAATGGCGGGCCTTCCAGGAAAACACCCTGGAAGCTTTTCAGGCTTCGACCGGAAGCCTTGTCGACGGCTTTGAGTGCGATGTCAGGTACACCAAAAGCGGAGACCTGCTGGTTCATCACGATGCAAACCTCTTAAAAACATGCGGGCAGGATATGAGTATAACCGATTTAAGTGCTGAGGACCGGACCAGTTTCCCCATCATCAGAGGGGACAGAACTTATATCATTCCCACCCTGGAGGAGGTCCTGCAGCTGGCAAAAAAGAACGGTTCCATCGTCTATATCCATTTAAAAAGTAAAGGCACTTTCAGTCCGGAAGGGATTGCAAAGATTGTGGACCTGGTCCGGAAATATGAGCTGCAGGAAAAGGCGGTTATCTTTTCCAGCAACCGCCCTTCCATCAGCGAGGTAACTAAGTACGAGGACATCCGGGCCGGTATCATGTATTCCGGCGGCAAAGCCAAAGCCGTCAAGACCATCGACTGGGCCAGAGAGAACACTCTTTACGCGGTTTACTGTCTCTACTCAGAGGACCTGACCGATGAGGTAATCAGTTATGTCCACGACCAGAATCTGAAAATCGGGCCCTACTTCCTGAAAACCAGGGCAGAACTAATCCGTCTGTGGCTTCTCCATGTTGATTTTATCATGAAGGACCTGGACTTATAGCTTAATTAAACAAGTCGGCCAGCACATCCTGGTTGGCTTCAAAAACATCCAGGACGTACCTGCTCCAGTGACGGGCGTCCGCAGTTGAACTTCCAAATACATAATCCTCCTGGCCGTAATCCATCACGTCAAAGCCCGGTATGGATTTGCTGGCGCCGGCCGTCCGGTAGGCTGCCCCATCGGCCAGGCTAAAGGAGGCTCCCTTGTCAGCATCATAGCTTACCCAGCCGGAGAGATCCGTCCCGTCAGCTTCCGTGGCCGTACCGTTGGCGGTCTGTCCTTTTGCGGCCGCCTTGGTCACTTCCACGGCCCCATCCACGTACTTGCCATACATCATATCCACATAGAGGGGAAGGGAATCTCCCAGAATCTCAGAGGGTACATGACCTCCATCCCACTGCCACTCT
>CAMOZD010000259.1 GCA_946630645.1 uncultured Lachnospiraceae bacterium | reverse complement strand
GATGGCCTGCTTCTGGTAACTCCCTATTACAACAAGGCGACCCAGGATGGTCTGTACACCCATTATAGGACCATCGCATCTGCGACCAAACTGCCCTGTATCGTCTACAATGTTCCATCCAGGACCGGAACCAATATCCTGCCGGAAACCATGGCCAGGCTGGCTAAAGACCAGGAGAATATCGTGGCCATTAAGGAAGCCAGCGGCAACATCAGCCAGGTGGCTAAACTGGCTGCCCTCACCGATGGCAAGCTGGATATCTATTCCGGCAATGACGACCAGATTGTGCCTGTGTGTTCCTTAGGAGGAATCGGTGTAATCTCCGTCCTTGCCAATGTGGCACCCAGGGAGACCCATGACATGGTGATGCTTTGTCTGGAAGGGAAATACGAAGAGGCTAAAAAACTTCAGTTAAGAGCCCTTCCCCTTGTTGACCAGCTTTTTATTGAAGTGAATCCGATTCCCGCTAAGGCAGCCCTGAATATGCAGGGCTTTGAGGTGGGTTCCCCGAGACTTCCCCTGACAGAGCTGACAGACGCCCATAAAAAGACCTTGAAAGAAGCCATGATTGCCTTTGGTTGTCTCTAAGACAGTCAAGGAACATTTCCTATGAATAAGAAATAATAAACCCGCTGCCTGCAGAAGACTTTATCACTGTCTCCTGTAAGCAGCGGGTTCTTTTTGATGGGAAGATTTTCCTTCCAGGGAAAAACAGGCCTGACAATAGGAAAACAGGCCCTACAATAGAATCAGCTGAAAAACAAAGCCAGCCATGCCCAAAAGCCGGTTCCGGACCTTCTCTTTAAAACTGCAGGACGATTCCTACCAGGGCAGAGATCACAATGAAGGCGATGGGGTGCCATTTCAATTTCTTCATGGCCAGGTAAAGGAGCAGGGCCATGATGATGGCTTTCCACTGGAAGACAGAGAGGATATTACCGGTCTCCTGGAAGGCATCAAGATTAAAAAGGGCAATCAGGGCAACATTGATGCCGGCCGCGGCAATCATGGCTATGGAAGCCGGCCTGAGGCCGTAGAAGGCATTTTTTACTTTAGGATTATCCCTGAATTTATTGAGGAACTGGGCGATGATCAGGATGATGATCACCGAGGGGGCCGCCAGGGACAGGGTTGCCAGGATTCCTCCGGGTACGCCGCCGGTCAGGTAGCCTGCATAGGTAGACATATTGATGCCGATGGCACCGGGGGTGGATTCAGATATGGCAATCATATCAGCAATGTCGGCATGGGAAAACCAGCCAAAGCGGTCAGAGATTTCATAGAGGAAGGGCAGGGTAGCCAGGCCTCCGCCTACAGAGAATAATCCGGTTTTAAAAAACTGTATACACAAATTGATGACTGTATTCATAATGGAAACCTCCTATTTCTCTTTACCAATGATAATGCCTGTGATTCCGGAAAGAATCACAAGAATTGCAGGTGGTATGGAAACAGGAAGAACCTTTCCTGAGATGGCCAAAAGGAAAATGACAACAAACATAAAGAGTGTGATTTTATCAACGATCGAGGTCTTCCAGAGACGGAGCACAGCCTGTAGTATCAGGACACAAACACAAACCCTGATGCCGGCAAAGGCATGCTTGACGATGGGCAGGTCGGCAAAGTTGGTGAGAAAGGCTGCGATTAGCAGAATGATGACGATGGGACAGGTAAGGAAACCCAAAGTTGCGGTGATACCTCCCAGCACTCCTTTTTGCTTATAACCGATAAAGGTTGATACATTAAGGGCGATGATGCCGGGTGTGCACTGGCCGATGGCAAAATAATCAAGCAGTTCTTCCCTGCTGGTCCACTTTTTATCCTCCACCAGCTCCCTTTCCAAAAGAGGAAGCATAGCATAGCCTCCGCCGAAATTGACCACTCCAATCTTCAAAAAAGTAAGATACAGGTCTATTAAAGTTTTCATTGGTACCTCCTGTAAAATGTGAAAATGTACTGTAGTGTGCTCTTTAACCATAGCTTATGCAGCACACGAATAATTTATTATACTAATTATTTCCTTTCTTGTAAAATAGGAAATACTGTCTGAAGCTCATCTTCGTGGAATAGACATAGACATCCTTTCCGGTCCCGGTCCTAACTTGACGTTTGACCTCCTTTGGAGTAAGCTAAATTAGATATTTATTTTACAAAATCTATATGTAAAATAATGATATAAAGTCGAACAAAGCAGCCGGCAGGCTGGAAAAAACAGAGGAGGAAATATAATGAAGGTTGCTGTACGCTACTATACAAGAGGTGGCAATACAAAGAAGCTGGCTCTGGCCATCGGCCAGGGAGCAGGCGTGGAAGCCCTGGAGACAAGCTATCCTTTGGAGGAAGATGTGGATATTCTTTTCCTGGGAAGTTCTGTGTATGCCTATGGAGTAGATGACGAAATAAAAAGGTTTATCAAGGATATCAATGTCAAGGTAGGGAAGGTGGTTAATTTCAGTACTGCCGCCCTGGTAAAATCTACTTATAAGCAAGTGGGAAAACTGCTTAAAGAAAAAGGAATTCCCCAGGCAACAGAAGAATTCTACTGCAAGGGATCTTTCGGGCCTCTCCATAAGGGGAAGCCGGATGCCGGAGACCTGGCAGCAGCGAAAGCTTTTGCCGAAAAAATTACCAAAGGCTGATTATGAGTTTATACGCGATCGGAGACCTCCACCTGCATTTCCAGTCAGAGCTGAAAGTGCCGGGCCAGTTAAAGGGAAAGGTCTGGAGGAATCATGAAGAGAAATTAATGCGTAATTGCCAGGCCCTGATGACTGACCAGGATACTTTAGTCCTGGTGGGCGACCACAGCTGGGGCAAAAAAATGGCAGAGTGCCAGGAGGACCTCGACTATATCAGCCGCCTTCCCGGCAGGAAGATTCTGCTTAGGGGCAACCACGATATGTTCTGGGATGTCAAAAAGACAGACCGGCTCAATGACCAGTTCAAGGGCCGTCTGT
>CAMOZD010000258.1 GCA_946630645.1 uncultured Lachnospiraceae bacterium | reverse complement strand
CCTTACAGGCCCTGCGGGTCTTTTCATCCCAGACACTGGCCTGGACTTCGCCGATATGACAGCTTCCCAACAGCAGCATACAAAGCCGGCTCTGACCGATACCGCCCCCGATACTGTAGGGCAGCTCTCCCTTAAGGAGGGCCTTGTGGAAGGGCAGGGACCGGCGCTCGTCATGGCCGGAGATGGTCAGCTGCCTGTCAAGGCTCTCGGGGCTGACCCTGATGCCCATGCTGCTGATCTCATAGCTGCAGCCTAAGGTATCATTCCAGAAAAGGATATCCCCGTTTAAATCCCAGTCATCATAATCCGGTGCCCGGCCGTCATGGGGCTGGCCGTTGGAGAGGGCTCCGCCGATCTGCATAAGGAAGGTGGTACCGTTCTCCTCAACAAAACGGTTCTCCCGCTCCTTGGGGGACAGGTCGGGATAGA
Source organism: uncultured Lachnospiraceae bacterium (assembly GCA_946630645.1). Lineage (GTDB taxonomy): Bacteria > Bacillota > Clostridia > Lachnospirales > Lachnospiraceae > Anaerobutyricum. The sequence continues at coordinate 2,533 of CAMOZD010000258.1, read as the reverse complement.
GGTCCAGCAGCTCCTGGCTGCTGATAAAGGTAATATCCGGGGAGTGAAGAGGCATATTGGCCAGCTGGGGGAAGAGGGCGTGCAGGTTAAGTTCTGTGGCGCATACTGCCATGACGATGGCCTTGACAGTATCCTGCAGGTAATCTATGGTCCTGTCCTTCTCTTCGATGACCTTTTCCCAGTCCCACTGGTCCACATAAATAGAGTGGAGATTATCCAGCTCCTCATCCCGGCGGATGGCATTCATATCTGTGTAAAGGCCCTTGCCCACACGGAAATCATAGTCCTTGAGGGCCTGCCTTTTCCATTTGGCCAGGGACTGGACTACTTCAGCAGTAACGCCGGTGTCCTTGATGTCAAAGCTTACCTTGCGCTCCACACCATTGAGATCGTCATTAAGTCCGGTGCTTACCTCAAGAAAGAGAGGGGCTGAGACCCGGTAAAGATTCAGGGCATTGCTCAGGGAATCGGCAAATAATTGTTTTACGGTTCCGATGGCCTTCTGGGTATCATAGAGACTCAGGACAGGCTTGTAATCATTGGGAATATAAATCTGGCTCATAACGTTTCCTCTTTTTTTATGAAAGTATACATGGTAAAGGGACAACTTGTCGAGTATTTTTATTAATATGAATTAATCTATGCTTTAAAAATTCATTTTTTTATAAAAACACTTTAAATATACTAGCACATTTTTAATAAAATGAAAATATTTGATTTGGATTTTTCATATAAAGTCTTCTCTTTTTTCCAGGACAGGGAAATATTAAAGGATTTAAATATTAAATTTACATATTAGGAAAATTTACTGGTGTTTGTCTTGGGAATCTGATAGAATGTATTGGGCTATAACTTTTTTACTTATATTAGTATATATTTTGATAGAAAGTTGAGGAAAAGTATGACACAGCTAGTATATTGGGGACAGCTCAATGAGATTGGTATTACCATCTGCAACAGTTTGTCTGCTGATTATGATGTCACGGCTGTCACAACAGAGGAGAACCATTACGACCTGAGATGTGACTACTATAATAAAAAGGATATTTCTACCCGGGACATCATCAGGGAAATCAATCCATCCTGGGTGGTTTACCTTTCTATGGGTCAGGAGAGTAATCATGAGCTCAACGAGCTTCTGGCTCTGGCCGCTGACCGGGGACAGACGGAGTTTGTGATCATCCGTCAGGCAGATTTTTTCAGAAAGGTTTCCCAGGTTAAGTGTATTGAGGAGATTCTCTGCGATGAGTATTCCTCAGCTCAGTTTCATCCCTTTGTCATTCATTGTTCCAGTCTCTACGGAAAGAATGAGATGCCTGACTATCTCGATGAGATTTACAGGAGCATCCTGAAGGATGGAAGACTCTATCTGTCCTACCCTGAGGAGACCTACTGTGACGTGATGCATGTGGAGGATCTCTGCAGCCTGCTGGGGCTGATCCTGAAATCCGGTTCCTCCATCATCAGTGGTCGCTCTATCCAGGTCCAGAGTGGTTATCCCTTCCGCCACCAGGTACTGATCGACTTCATCAAGAACCGGTATGCCCAGATTTATGTGAGAGTATCTTCTGATCCGGTAGAAGAGGTGGACTTCCCCCTCTTTGGGTCTGCGGACTGGTCTCCGGAGCACAACTTTACCAGAGACCTGGACCAGGTATTTACCAGGATTGAGGAAGAGAGCCAGGAAGAGCACAGGATGATCCTGGACCAGAAAAAGAAGCAGATTCCCGGGGTTCTGGAATATCTTTTCATGTTTTTTTGCGAAGAGCTTTACACCCGCTATATCCCTACGGCTTCCGAGCTCCAGTACGTGGACGCCCGGACTCTTTTTGTAGTCTGCGCTTCTCTTTTCTTTGGGAAGAAAGTCGGTTTCCTTTCCGCCCTGATCTGCAGTATTACCAATGTGACCGGCTGTCTGGCCAAGGGAGTCCACTGGTATGAGATCTTCTATAATATTGATAACTGGATTCCGGTTGCCATGTATTTTATCCTTGCCGCCCTTTTTGGCATGTACCAGGATTATTTAAAACAGAAGCTGGAGTCCCGGACCAGGAGCCAGGACGACACGGTAAAGAATTGATAAGGGGAAAAGTATGTTATTTGTATTTGTTTTCAGTATACATATTGCTTTTCTGGCCCTCTATGCCCTGCTGATTGACGCGGGGATCTCCAGAATGGATTATGTGCATCTTTTATTTGCCCTTGCCCTTCCCATAGTGGGTGAGATTTGCCTGCTTATATCGGAGTATGGCAGGTTCAATGTGGAAGAGGAGTACTCATCACCGCTTCTGGCAGCTGATCCGGTCCAGGGCAGAGAGCCTGCGGCCGGGCCTGTGGCCTTTCCCGGTGGGGACATCAGCCGGGACCAGCTGCTTGATGCTGTCAGGGGCAAGCCGGATAATCTGCCGCAGATTCTTAAACAGGCCCTCAAGGCCAGTGACGAGGAGGTTGTCCATATTGCGGCATCCAACATAATGAGGCTGCAGCGGGATTATGAGAACAGGGTTAACCTGTCGGATAAAAAAAACCGGGA
>CAMOZD010000257.1 GCA_946630645.1 uncultured Lachnospiraceae bacterium | reverse complement strand
AGAAGCTGCCGGGAAATAATCAAGGCAAGGAAGTCAGAGTCGGAAAGCCAGCTGGGAATTAATCAAGGCAAAGAAGTCGGAACCGGAAAGCCAGCTGGGTAATAATCAAGGCAAAGAAGTCAGAGCCGGAAAGCCAGCTGGAAAACAATCAAGGCAAAGAAATCAGGGCCGGAAGCTTCCGGGCCAAGCGGGAGGAGACTCATGGATAATAAAAACGATAAGCTATTACTGGAACGGCAGATGTGCTTTCCTCTTTATGCCTGTGCCAGAAAGGTTGTAAACCTCTACACACCCTATTTCAAAAAGCTGGGCATCACCTACACCCAGTATATCGTTTTCCTGGTACTCTGGGAACAGGATGGGATCAGCGTGGGAGAACTCTGCAAGAGACTTTATCTTGATAACGGAACTGTGACTCCCCTTTTAAAAAAGATGGAAAAGTCCGGCTATGTCCGCAGGGAGAGGAGCAGGGAGGACGAGCGGATCGTCATCGTCTACCTGACTGACAAGGGCAGGGCCTTCCGGGACCAGGTCAAGGATATACCGGACCAGGTAGGCAGCTGCATCAATCTTGAGGGAGGAGAAGCGGTTCAGCTTTACAAGCTGCTCTACCAGCTGCTGGAGATATTATAGAGATATTTAAGTGAAATTTTAGCAACATATTATATAGATATTATTAGATGTATTGAGAGATTACAGACCGGCGGATGGGATCGATTTCCATCCGCTATTTATATTTATAGAAAATGTCTCGATCTTCCATCTATCAAAAAGCCTTCGTCTTCGTTCACATTTTTGACAATAAATGGTTATAGAGTAAAACGAAATAGCCGGGAAATCTGCCTTAAAAGGGTTTTTAATCTATAGAAGGAGGTCGCCTTATGCCGGAAATTATTGTTCTGGAGGATGTGTCGAAAATATACCAGATCGGGGATAACCAGGTCAGAGCCCTCAATCATGCGTCTCTCACCATAGACCAGGGGGAGTTCGTCAGTATCATAGGCCCTTCGGGCAGCGGTAAATCAACCATAATGAATATTATCGGCTGCCTGGATGTGGCTGACGAGGGCAGCTATTATCTGGACGGCCAGAGGATTGAGGAATATACGGAGAACCAGCTTGCTAAGATTCGCAATAAGAAGATCGGTTTTATATTCCAGAATTTCAACCTGATCGGCAACCTGACAGCCTGGGAGAATGTGGAGCTGCCGCTCATCTACCAGGGCCTGCCGAAAAGCGAGAGGAAAAGACGGGTCAGCCAGGCCCTGGACCGGGTGAAGCTGGGGGAGAGGGGCGATCACAAGCCCATGGAGATGTCAGGAGGCCAGCAGCAGAGGGTGGCCATAGCCCGGGCCCTGGCGGCAGAGCCCTCCCTGATCCTGGCCGATGAGCCCACCGGTAACCTGGACTCCTCCACAGGAGAGGAGATCATGAAGCTCTTCCACGAACTCCATGAGCAGGGTAATACCATCGTCCTCATCACCCACGATGAGAATGTGGCCAACCAGGCCAGGAGAAAGGTAGGGATCAAGGACGGGGTTGTGGAAGAAGTACTGGAATATCAGGGATAATTTCTTGCAAAGAAATCATGCATTTGTTATAATTATTTATTGACTGCGGATTTAAGGGCTGACAAGCCCTTGTAAGGCCGCCTGTTTCAATAAATTGTTCTTATTTTATAATATTTTCAGGAGGAATATAACACATGCATTGGTCCGAGAAGATTGCCAAGGATATTATCAAAAGATCTCCGGATAAAGAAGAGTATGTCTGTGCCGCCGGCATCAGCCCGTCCGGTTCCATTCATATCGGTAATTTCCGGGATATAGCCACAAGTTATTTTGTATATAAGGCATTGGTCAAACAAGGCAAAAAAGCCCGTCTTCTTTTTTCCTGGGACGAATTCGACCGTTTCAGAAAGGTTCCGGTCAATGTCAAAGAGATTGCTCCTGAACTGGAGGATGAGATTGGCAAGCCCTACGTGGATGTAAAAGACCCCTTCGGCTGCTGCGGCTCCTACGCAGAGCATTTTGAGAAGGAGTTTGAGAAATCCTTAAGCCGTTTCGGCATCAAGGTGGACTTCCGCCGCCAGAGTGAGCTCTACCGGTCCGGCAAGTATGCAGAACACGTGATCACGGCCATCCAGCAGAGAAAAGAGATCTTTGACATTCTCGATAAGTTCCGCCAGCAGGTTGCCACCGATGAGGAGAGGGAAGCCTACTATCCGGTCAGCATCTACTGTCCGGTATGCGGCAAGGATGAGACCACCATCACATCCTGTTCCGAGGACGGAAGCAATTGTGAGTACACCTGTAAGTGCGGCCACAGTGGCCACTGGGATTTCCGCAAGGACTTCAACTGTAAGCTGGCCTGGAAGATCGACTGGCCCATGCGCTGGATGTATGAGGGCGTCGATTTCGAGCCGGGCGGAAAAGACCATGCCAGCCCCGGCGGCAGCTACGATACCAGTAAGATCATCGCTAAGAAAATCTACGGGATCCAGGCCCCCATGTTCAAGGGCTATGAGTTCATCGGCATCAAGGGAACTACCGGAAAGATGTCAGGCTCCACCGGTCTTAACCTGACTCCGGAGACCCTGCTGAAGATCTACCAGCCGGAAGTCATCCTCTGGCTTTATGCCAAGTCTGAGCCCAACAAGGCTTTTGACTTCTGCTTTGATGACGAGATTCTCCGTCAGTACTTTGAGTTTGACAAGATGCTGAAGGTCTACCAGGCCGGCAAGGGCAAGAACCTTCAGAATATTCAGGATATTATGTACAACTGCCTGATCGAGGGCAGGGACCTCTATCCGGTACCCATGCAGCAGATCGTCAACTTCGGCTCTGTAGTGGACTTTAACCCGGATATGCTGGAGGTGGTTTTCGAGAAGATCGGGACCCCCTACAAGAAGGAAGAGTTCTTAGAGAGACTGGACCTGGCCAGGTACTGGCTGGAGGGATGCTCTCCCG
>CAMOZD010000256.1 GCA_946630645.1 uncultured Lachnospiraceae bacterium | reverse complement strand
ATAATCCTTCAGCAGAATCTGGTTGGGTGTCTGTATATACCAGATAAAGATGGCAAACAGAGGAACCATAATCAAAAGACTGTTCCTGATCAGTCTGGCATTGAGCCCTCCCACAAAGATTACCGCCAGAAGGATGGCAACAATATCCAGGGTCGTTGAAAGATCAGGCTCAATCACCACGAGGAAGAGCGGGACCGCACAGAGGCCGGCCAGCCTCAGCAGTACCTTCCAGTCATTAAAGTCCTCTTCATGCTCCTGTATATAGACCGCTACAAAAATTATCATGATCACCTTGGTAAACTCCGAGGGCTGTAACCTCGTAAAACCCAGGTTGATCCACCTTCTTGCCCCGCCTACCCTTACACCGGCTACTTTTACAAAAAGCAGAACAACGATGTTGATGATGTATAAAATCCGACTGTAGTCACAAATAAAATTATAATTGACCAGAGACAGGAAAAACATCAGGGCGGCACAGCACAAAAGTCCCCCCAATTGTCTGGCAGTGTAGGAACTGTCAGCACTGTTAATAAAAACAACCCCCAGAATACTGATCGCAGACACCGCAAGGACCAGAAGCCAGTTATAATTCTTTAACTGGTATTTCTGTCTTAACATAAGTGCCCTCCTTTCAAGAGATCTCTGACATTATGGAAGCCGGCATCATTCCGGGAATATATCATTTGCCGCTTTTCTTCATCTCTTTAATCGGGATGTTGGCATAGATGGCAGGTACGTTACCGTTTCCACCCTCAGAAGCAGTCTGAGTAATCTGGATATCGAGCCCCTGCGTATCTATCTCCATGTATTTTGAAATCACCTGTATTATATCATTTTTAATCATTTCCATAGTGTCCGGTGAACAGTTGGCCCGGTCAGACACCAGCACCAGCTTTAATCTGTCCTTGGCCTTGCTTCCTGATGACCTTTTCCGGAAAAACGCATCCATGAAACCCATTCGTTATTCCTCCTAATTACGGTTATAACCCTTTAATAACCTCTCCTGAAAAGATTGGCAAGCTTCTTAAAAAATCCATCTGGCTGGAATTCCATGATCGGCACTTCCTCACCGTTCACTCTTCTGCAGATATTCTCATAGGCTTTTCCGGCCTGGGTGGGCTTATTCACCACCGGCTCACCTTCATTGGTCGCTATAACTATGCTCTCATCATCAGGGACAACACCGATCAGGTCGATAGCCAGGATATCGAGAACATCCTCCACAGACATCATATCCCCCTTCTTAACCATGTCCATACGGATACGGTTAATAATCAGGTGGATCTGCTTGAATTCCTCAGACTCCAGCAGGCCGATAATCCTGTCTGCATCCCGGATGGCGGAAACCTCAGGCGTGGTAACGATCAATGCCCGGTCCGCTCCGGCTATGGCATTCTTAAATCCCTGCTCTATTCCGGCCGGACAGTCAAGAATGATATAGTCAAAATCATCTCTCAGCTCATCTGTCAACGCCTTCATCTGCTCAGGGGTAACGGATGTCTTGTCCCTGGTCTGGGCGGAGGGAAGGAGGAAAAGGTTAGGATATTTTTTATCCTTGATCATGGCCTGCTTGGGGCGGCAGCTGCCTTCCACCACATCCACCAGATTGTAGACAATCCTGTTCTCAAGTCCCATGACAACGTCAAGATTTCTCAGTCCGATATCAGTATCGATCAGTACAACCTTTTTCCCCAGCTGGGCAAGACCGGTTCCTACATTCGCAGTGGTTGTAGTCTTGCCAACACCACCTTTTCCGGATGTGATTACAATTACTTCACTCATCTTAATTCTCCTTTATCTTGTTGATTTGAACTTATCTCACTGATCAGAGACCTGGTGATCGTCTCCACAAATATATTACCTTTCTCAACGAAAGCCAGCTTGGGCTCCAGCTCAGGCTCCTTTTTTCTCCTGAACTTTCTCGGTTTCGCCTTGGTGTCCTCAGACCTGGCTATGCAGTCCCCGATCTGGATCTGCATGGGATCCATCATCAGGGCAGCCACCAAAGCATTTCTGTCATCCGGATAACCGGCATAGATAATTCCCTTGAGGCAGCCTAAGACAACCACGTTGCCTCCCGCTACAATCTGGGCCCCGGGATTGATATCCCCAAGAACTACAATGGACCCATCCACCTCAATCTTCTGGCCTGACCGGAGAGTTCCCCGGTAAAACTGGCCATGCATGGCAACCTTGCTCATCTCTTTCCCCGCCTGGTTCCGGACGGAATCAGGCTCCTGTCCGGCAGGAACCGGGAGATCCTGGCCCGGGTCTTCCCTGACCTGTCCGGCCTTATGCTGATGAAAAGAAACAGGAAGAGGCTCTGTTCTCTGGAAATAATCCGGATCAGCCTCCTTGAGGGCCTGGGCGAACCTTGTCTCGCAGGCCGCAGCCCCGTCTATAATATAGGGAATCTGCAGACCCCCGCTCTCGGAGATGGTATCCACCAGGAGATTCTGCTCTCCCGGTGTCAGGCTTCTGCCTGTAAAGCTGATGGCCATAGGCCGGCCCTTGTCAAAAAAACCGGCGGATTCTTTAAACTTATCCTCAACATTCCGCAGCAGTTCCTCAAAGGGAATGGTCGGGTTCAGCACAATCTGGAACCCATATTTATTACCTTTAATTATGACAGAGCTTTTCATATCATCCTCCTGAAACTAGTCGTTGCTTCCATCAGACCCGGACGGAATCAGAGCCTTTGTCGCATCCCTCTCCGCCTGGTCAGTCTTGCCGAAATAAAACCTGTAGATATCCCTGGCAATCTCGGCCGCATTGGTCGATGTATAACCGTTGGGCACAACGACTGTCATGGTGATATCCGGTGCGTCAAAGGGAGCGTAGGACACAAAGAGGGCATGGTTGGGTCTGTTTTTATTTTCCTGGGCCGTTCCGGTCTTTCCTGCGACCTTGAGGCCCTGTTTTTCATAAAGGGACTTAATGGTACTGTTCTTGCCGTAGACTACCTCCTGCATAC
>CAMOZD010000255.1 GCA_946630645.1 uncultured Lachnospiraceae bacterium | reverse complement strand
ACAGGACTCTGCGATACCCTTTTCAACAGCCGGGAAGTAGTTCTTGGGAACTGCTCCACCGAAGATCTTCTCAGAGAACTCGTAAGGAGTCTCCAGATCACCGCTGGGCTCGAAGGTCATGAGAACATCACCGTACTGGCCATGTCCGCCGGACTGCTTCTTATATTTACCACGAACCTCTGTGTTGCCCCGGATGGTCTCCTTGAAGGCTACCTTGGGCTTAACCAGGTCGATCTCTACTTTGTAACGGTCAGCCAGCTTGCTTCTTACGATCTCAAGATGCTGGTCACCCATACCGTAAAGGAGCATCTGGCGGTTGGCCTTATCATTCTCCTCGCGGAGAGTCAGATCCTCATCCATAAGCTTTCTCAGAGCGGAGGATACCTTGTCCTCATCGCCCTTGCTCTTGGCCTCGTAGCGCATGAAGGTGTATGGTACGGGAATCTCAGCCTGGTTGAAGATTACCGGATCATTCTTCACGGAGAGGGTGTCACCGGTCTTGGTTACGGAAAGCTTGGCAATGGCTCCGATATCACCGGGATTAATGGTGCTTACTTCAAACTGGTCCTTACCGCGGAGGATATAGAGCTTACCGATACGCTCTTCTGTCTCCTTGTTGCTGTTATAGAGAGTGCAGTCCGCATTGAGAACACCATCTGTAACCTTGATCAGGGAGAATCGTCCTACGAAAGGATCCACGATTGTCTTAAATACATAAGCGCTGACAGGAGCACTGGGATCAAAGGTGGCCTTCACTTCCTCATCAGTCTTCACTTTCTTACCGACAAACTGGTCAGCAACGGCACCCGGTGCGGAGAAGTAATTCACCATGGCATCAAGAAGAACCCTGGCACCGTAATCTGTGCTGATGGCACCGCAGATTACCGGCATGAGATCTCTTGCGGATACGGAATCAACGATGGCCTGGCTGATCTCTTCCTCTGTGAAAGGCTCTTCCTCAAAGAACTTCTCCATCAGCTCTTCGCTGGTCTCAGCCACTCCCTCGAGAAGCTGCATACGGTAATCGTCAAGCTCATCATTCTCGCCGTCTTCCACAACAGCTTCTGCAAAGCTTCCGTCACCCTGCTGGCTTGCCACGATCATCTTGGCAGCATTGATAAAGCCCTTGAAATCATGGCCTTCCTTCATAGGCATCTGGAATGGAACGATCTTATTGCCGTAGCTCTCGCGCAGTTCTTCCACGATAGCGGCGGCGTCCACATGCTCATCCTCTACATTGGTGATGTAAACGATAACCGGAATACCCCTCTTTGCACAGAAATCAAAGCTCTTGCGGGTTCCGACCTCAACGCCTGACTTGCCGTTGATCACGATCACAGCTGCGTCGGCTACACTAAGTGCCTCATAGACCTCACCGGCAAAATCAAAAAGGCCGGGAGTATCGAGAATATTAACTTTAACATTGTCCAGTTCCAGAGGAATAACTGTTGCCTGAATGGAGAACTGCCTCTTGATCTCTTCCTTATCGTAGTCGCTGATGGTTCCACCCTCAGCTACTGTACGTACTCTCTTGATTACACCTGTCGCGAAGGCCATAGACTCAATCAGAGAAGTCTTTCCACATCCGCCATGTCCAAGCAGTACGACGTTCCTAACATTCTCGGTAGCATATACATTCATAAATCAGTTCCTCCTATATTGTTTATGGTATTAATTCGGAATTCGGTTCCACATCAATTCGTCAAAAAAGACTGACGATTGTCAGCCCGAACAAAACTCACAAGACTATTTTACTAAAAATCCTTTTGCATTACAAGGACAATTTTACCAAAATAACCTACAGTCCGGCTTTATAATCCCTCAATTTTCCAAAGCCCTGCCGGTTCTTCCCATGCCCCTGCCGCCCATAAGCCGGACCGGACTCTTTCATGACAGTTTTAGTTTCTCACTTTAATGCAGAAAAGTGTTGACACTGGCTGTCCTTAAATGTAAAATGGGCATAGTTAAATTCCCAGCAGTTCTGAGGCCATAATCCCCTGCCCGGACCTGCGTCATAAGATCATAACTCCGGAGGTTTTATTATGTATACAGATGCCATTAAGGTCGGCTTTATCGGCCTTGGCCTGATCGGCGGATCCATCGCCGCCACCATCAGGAGAATCCATCCCGCCACGGTTATCACTGCTTGCGATGTGGACAAGGAGTCCCTGGACCTGGCTGTAAGCAAGGGCATTGTCAACAGGCCGGTCAGCCAGGCGGACCAGGCTTTTTCTGACTGTGACATTCTCTTTCTTTGTGCCCCGGTCTCCGTTAATATCGAATATCTCAGACAGCTTAAGGACATTCTTCCAGAGAACTGTCTGATTACAGACGTGGGAAGTGTCAAGACCCCCATCCAGAAAGCGGTGGAGAAACTAGATATGGACCAGCATTTCATAGGAGGCCATCCCATGGTAGGGTCAGAAAAGTCCGGCTTTGCCAACGCCAATGACCATCTTCTGGAAAATGCCTACTATTTTCTCACCCCGGGAGACCGTACTTCCTTTGCCATGACCACCCAGTTCTCCTCCTATATCCAGGGATTGGGAGCCCTCCCCGTAACCCTCAAGGCCAAAGAGCACGACTTTATCACCGCAGCCATCTCCCATGTGCCCCATATTATAGCGGCAGAACTGGTCCATCTGGTGAGAAGGGCCGACACAGGCACGGGCATGCTCAAGCAGCTGGCTGCGGGAGGTTTTAAGGATATCACCCGGATCGCCTCCTCCTCGCCGGTCATGTGGGAGCAGATCTGCGAGAGCAACTCCCCTAATATAAAGAAACTTCTGGAAAATATGATCAGCGACCTGCAGGCCATGATCGTGGCCTTAGACGAGGACAACGGTCCCTATGTCAATGAGTATTTCCGGGAGGCAGGGGAATACAGGAACTCGGTTCCAGACCATGGGACAGGCCTTTTTGAAAAGGTCCACAAACTTTATATCGACATTCCCGATGAACCGGCGACCATCGCCACCGC
>CAMOZD010000254.1 GCA_946630645.1 uncultured Lachnospiraceae bacterium | reverse complement strand
ATGAGTGAAAATAATTTATTAAAGGCCAGAGTCTATGAATGTCTGATAGAGGAGATGGAGAAAACCGGTAATAAGGAAGACAGGCCTGTCTACCATGCCACACCCTGGGTGGGATGGATGAATGACCCCAATGGCTTTTCCTGTTACAAGGGAGAATACCATCTTTTTTACCAGTATTACCCCTTTAAAAAAGAATGGGGACCCATGCACTGGGGCCATATGAAGTCTTCTGATCTGGTCCACTGGGAACAACTGCCTGCTGCCCTGGCTCCGGATAAGGACTATGACCTGGAGGGCTGCTGGTCAGGCAGTGCCGTAGAATTAAAGGATGGCAGGCACATGCTGATCTACACAGGCAGGACACCCCTGCCTGCCGGACCGGACCAAAATGAGACCGGTGAGATCGTCCAGGTCCAGTGCCTGGCTTTTGGGGACGGCGTAAACTATGAGAAATATGAATACAATCCGGTAATCACTGGCAAAGACTTACCGGAGGGCGCCAGCCGCCATGACTTCAGGGATCCTAAAATCTGGTGGGATAACCGGGATCAGTGCTATTACCTGGTCGCTGGCAACAGGGCCCGGGATGGAAGGGGCCAGATCCTTTTATACCGGAGCCAGGACGGCATAGCCTGGTCCTATGACAGTATTCTGGCCAGCAATGACCGGGGAATCGGGTCCATGTGGGAATGTCCGGATTTCGTCCAGATTGACGACAGGGCCTTTCTGCTGGTATCTCCCCAGGAAATGTCCGGCCAGGCCCAGAACCAGAACCTTCATGGCAATGTAGTCATCAGCGGTATTTATGATCCAGCTTCCCACCGCTTTGACCAGGACCAGGCCCGGGTCATAGACCGGGGTTATGATTTTTATGCCAGCCAGTCCATGAAGGCCCCCGATGGAAGACAAATAATGATCGCCTGGATGCAGGCCTGGGAAAACAGCCGGGAGAGAAAAGAAGATGACCGGTCCTGGTTTGGCATGATGACAGTCCCCCGGGAATTATCCCAGAAAGAGGGCCGGCTGATCCAGTGGCCTGTCCGTGAGCTTGAGGCCATGAGAACCAGGCCTGTCCATGTCAGGGATCTAACCATGGAAGGTGCTATGGCCCTGCCTGACATCAAGGGAAGAATCCTGGATCTTACAGTCACTATAGAGCCGGAGACAGCAGGCAGCTATGACCGTTTTGAGATCCACCTGGCCCAGGGCCAGGGTTACAGCACCCTCCTTGCCTATGAGCCGTCCACGGGAAGGGTCATCTATGACCGGTCTGCTTCCGGCCATGGCCCTGACAGGCTGCCGCCCCGGTCCTTTGTCCTTGACCGGCCCGGTGACCGGATCAGCTTCCGTATTCTCCTGGACAAATATTCTTCAGAGATATTCATCAATGGTGGTGAGGAGGTCATCAGCTCCACCATGCTGACACCCTTAGAGGCCGATGGGATATCCTTCTTCTCCCAGGGCAGGACCCTGGTCAGCCTGGAGAAATATGACCTGTGTTAGGAGGGAAGAGACCTGGAGGACCTGGAGGCCTGGAAGACCTGCAGGCCAGTCCCTGTTAAAGCAGTCTTCTTCATCTGTATAATAACAAACTTGAAACAGCTATAGGGCTCACAAAGACTTGCTTTAAATTGACAAAAGATATAACTGCTTAGGGCATAAAACTACCAGACCTATAAAAACATATAATCATCAAGACATGTAATAAAGGATGCAAAAGATTCTACTTTTGCATCCTTGTCTCATTTAAGGCCCATTTAAAGAAGTTTTAAAGCCATACGGTCATTTGTTTAACTATTTTAATACATATTCTGCCACGGCCATATAGTCCTTGGGCAGCTTCATTTTCCTGGTACCAGAAGGCTTATGTACCTCCCAGTCAGAGTCGAACTGGGTACTGGCGATCACGGAGAAGTTCAACATAGTTGTGCCCAGGTTGAGCTGGGTGTCAATATCATTGGTCATGTCTTCTTTATGGGCAATCAGCACGACCCGGCTGCCCTGGAGAATATAGCGGTAGGGCTGTTTGTTTAAAAAGCTGGGAGCCAGGCTGGCGGCATAGAAAGCCTTGTCCAGAGTGGGATCCACGCTGTAGTCATCCCAGTTCACAGGATTGCCCCAGTATTCACTGTAGACCAGGGCCTCCTGGGCAATCTTGGGAGCGATATGACCTTTGCGTTCCCTGAAAATTGCAAGGGAAGGAGTCAGAATATCGATCCTCTTGCCCAGAATCTCATTCTTACTGTAACCGCAGGCTATGATAGCTCCGACAGCCTTGTCACTCTTAATCAGGAGGGTCCTCTTGATATTCTCACTGTCATCAAAGGTAATCCAGCAGTGGGCGATGTCCATCTCTGTCATCTTGAGGCAGAGGTCCTCACCCATGTAACCGGCATTCATCAGATAGTGGTCTTTGGGCTCAGAGAGTATGACCAGATAAGCCGGAGCGCCAAAGCACTTGCCAAGATATCCTGCGTTGCCCTCCAGACGGATTTTGGCATCGTCCGTTAACACCAGGAACTCTGTCTCTATATCCGGAATCAGCCGCTGGATCTCTGTATCATAATAGTCCTTCAGTTCCTTTATAACCTCCCGGCTCAGGTCTCTTTTTTTAAATTCACGAATAGACTTCCTCTCTTCGATTTTTTCTAAATAATTCATAGAATAGTCCTCCCTTCGGTCCATTTAATATTAGCTATATTATAGCATATTTTCATAAATCCAGGCCACTATTTCTATAAGCCGGTCCGGGAGATGGACTGGAAGTATAGGCAGAATCTTGATACAATAGGAAAAGGAAATATTCTAAAAGAGGTGGCTGCCATGAAAAATATTATGTGTTACGGAGATTCCAATACCTACGGCTACAATCCCCAGAACGGGCTGCGCTATCCTCCTTCCATCCGCTGGCCGAAAAGGCTTCAGGCTCTGCTGGGCCAGGACTATTATGTAGTGGAGGAGGGCTGTAATGGAAGAACAACGGTTTTTGTGGATCCCGAGGAG
>CAMOZD010000253.1 GCA_946630645.1 uncultured Lachnospiraceae bacterium | reverse complement strand
CCCCGGGCGTCGGCATTACAGATGGAGGCGATGACGTTGGATTCAATATCCTGGCCGTAAATCTTCTGGGACCGGGTCTGGAGCTCGTACTGCATCAGCAGAATATCATCGGCGGAGATGCCCGGATAGCGATAGTACTTTTCATAAAGAAGAACGGCCGCACCCACCCAGACGGCCTCCTCCGGCTGGTAGCGGATCTGCAGGCTGCGCTCAATTTCACCGGCAGCGGCATAGTAGCTTTCTTCCAGTTCAGGGAAGAGACCTCCTATGGCTTCGGCCAGCTCGGGCTGCATTTTCCATTCCAGGACATTGTCTTCGGTATGCTTGCCCCAGAAGAGCAGATACCACCAGTATTCCTGGCCGGAGAAATCGACCTCCGCCTGGAGTCCGTTGACCTGGGCCAGCTTCTGGCCAAGCTTGTTCATGTCTTCGAGCAGGTCCTCCTCCTTCCGGTCCAGCTGAAAGGAAAGCTGGAGCAGGTTGGCCACATGGTTAAAGGAAGAATAGATGTCCTTGAGCAGGGCCATCTCCTCATCACTAATCTGACCGGAAGAGGCCATGTTTTTCCACTGGTCCGCCGAGTAAGGACATTTTGACTGATAGTCCGCTTCGTACTCGTTATCCCTTTGCTTCTGTTTTATTGTAATCATAAGGTTTCCGTTCCTTTCAGGATTTTTAAATAGACGATATCAATCCGGTTGTTGTCCATTTTTCTTACACAATAGAGATAATTACCCTCTCTGACAGTCTCGCCCTCTTCGGGAAAATGATCCAGGAGTTCGATCATGTGGCCTCCTATGGAGTCATAGTCTTCCGATTCTATATCTGTTCCCAGGGCGTCGTTGATATCTGCCAGCCGGGCGCTGCCTTCGATCTCGTACTCATTGTCACCGACACAGCGTATAACCTCTGATTCCCAGTCGTCAAATTCATCCCTGATATCACCGACAATCTCCTCAATCAAGTCCTCCAGGGTAACCAGGCCGGCAGTGGTGCCGTACTCATCAAGGACGATGGCGGAGGTGATGGAATTCTTTCGCATTTCTTCCATCAAAACCGAGGTCTTCTGAAATTCGTAAGTGAAAAAGGGTTTCCGCATGATGTCATGGATGTTGAAACTGCCAGAGGGATGGGTCTCATGGTAGAAAAACAAGTCCTTGAGATTCAGGATGCCTACCACATGGTCCTTGGACTCCCGGTATATGGGAAGTCTGGAATACTGGTCCTCCAGGAAAACCTCCACCAGCTCATCGTAGGTCATATCCTCCAGGGCAAAGGTCATGTCAATCCGGGGTACCATGATATCCTTGGCCACAGAATCGCCGAAATAAAGTACATTGTTGATCATGGTTTTCTCTTCGGGCTCGATGACACCGTCCTCGGTGCTCACATCCACGATAGTCCTCAGCTCCTGCTCTGTCATGGTCTGGTCCCCGTCGGCCCCGATCCCAAGCAGCCGGCCCAGAATATCACTGAACATATTGACCATATAGATCACAGGGGTCAGAATCCGGGTGATCCAGAGTATAATGGCCGAGTAGGCAAGAGACATGGATTCACTTTTTCTGGTGGCAAAATTTTTGGGAGTGATCTCACCAAATATGAGGATGAGAAATGTGAGAATACCCGTTGCCAGTCCGATGATGGTACTGGAATTGCCGCTCATGCCACTGGTGGAAGCCAGGTGAATGGCCAGGGTAGTCGTCAGTGAAGACGCCGAGAGGTTGACAATATTATTGCCGATCAGGATGGCACTGAGCATCTTTTCCCGGTTCTCCAGAAGATAGAGGACCCTTTTGGCCCTTTTGCTGCCTTCGTCGGCCAGGCCCCTTATTCTGTGGCGGTTGACAGTGGTCAGTGCAGTCTCCGCCGATGAGAAAAAGGCAGAGAGAAATAAGAGTATAATTAACGCGATAATCTGGCGTAATGAGTCCAGGTCCAAAGTATTCAATCCTCCAATCAGATGTTGTTTTCACCATTATATTTCACATCAAAACTTCTGTCAATGAGGGCCCGGGCCTTCTTAGAGTCTTGTATTTTACTGACAAGTCCTATATAATTTTAAAAAAGGGAAACAAATGTTCCTGTAGTTTTGAGAGTGATGGAGGAGGATCGCATGAGCAGACTGAGGATAGCTATGATTGGTACGGACAGGGAGGCTCTCCGTTTTTATGAGGCCAACCGCTATGGGACAGGTATTGAGGTGACAGCCGTCTGTGGGGCCACAGACCAGGAGACCAGGGACTTTGCCGCCAGGAAAGGAAGACTGGCTCTCTTTACAGACCCGGAGGACCTGGCCGCCTCTTCAGTATGTGACGCAGTCTTTGTCAGTGGCCGCTGCTCCTTCACGGCTTTTCTAAAGAAGGGTCAGGCAGAGGGGGATGAGGGGGATGAGAAGGATGGAATAGCCTTCTATCACCGTAATGAGCTTCTAAGCCTTCTCCTTGAACAGGGCAAGCATGTGATCTGCCAGCCTCCCCTGGCCCTTAAGGCAGAGGAGGCCAGAGAGCTCTTTAAACTGGCCGAAGAAAAAGACCTGATTCTCATGGAAGCCTTTCATGCCGCCTCCACACCGGCTTTTGCCAAAATGAAAGACCAGGCCTGCCTGCTGGGGACCTTCAGGGAGGCTTATATCCAGTGCTGCCACCGGACCCCGGCCTACGAAAGCTTCAAAAGAGGAGCCTGTCCGGAGGACCTGATGCCGGAGATGGGAGGGGGAGCCCTCTACAGCTATGGAATCCATATGGCCGCCTGTGCCATCCGTCTTTTCGGCCAGCCGGAGCGGGTGTCAGCCTTCCGGCATATGCTTAAGGAAAACCTGGAGGGCAGTGCTGTCATGATGCTGCATTATCCGGATATGCCGGTGACCATATCCTGTTCCATGATGGCCGACCTGGCAGCTCCCAGTCATATTTTAGGAGAGGATGGGTCCATGCTGATCAGCAATATGGAAAATGTCAAGGACCTGCAGGTTTACCGGCCTGCGGTCAAGCAGGTATTCCACTATGAGCAGTCTGATA
>CAMOZD010000252.1 GCA_946630645.1 uncultured Lachnospiraceae bacterium | reverse complement strand
GAAGAGCATTCGAATAAGTTTTAAGGATCTCCGGCATTGCTGCAATTACTGTTTTCTGGTTCTTATTCGGAAGCAGTTCTCCGATGTTAATAAAAATGGGATTCCCATTCACCCCCAGCTCCTTACGAAGCTGAAGCTGCCTTTCCCTGCTTACGGGAAAGAAGCGTTCTGTACTGGCTCCGACACCATGAATTCTGCATACCTTGCAAGGAAAATGTTTTTGGGCAAATGTTTTATGCAAATGCCCTCATTTAATGCCTTTATTCGGGGCCAGTCATGACCCGGATGCCGTAGTCGCTGCATTTTTCCTGGAGCTGGTCCGGGAGGGGGCGGTCGGAAATCAGGACATCGATATCGTGGAGATGGAAGGAGAAATAATATTTTACCTGGGATATTTTTGAGTGGTCCATAAGCAGGATGGTCTGGTCTGCCTGGCGCTGGAAGGCCTGTTTGACAGAGAGGTCTTCGGGGGAATTGCTGGTGATTCCCTTGTCCGTGTCGATGCCATCGCAGGACAGAAAGTAGTAGCGGGCATTTCTTTTTTCTATATGGCGGATGGTTTCAGCACCCAGGATGCTGGCCAGGCCCGCATCATACCTGCCGCAGGGGCATTCCAGGAATATCCTGCGGTTTTTGCCCAGGAGGTCAAAGACCGGAAGACTATTGCTTAAAATGGTCAGTCTTTTGTCAGAATTGATTTCCTTGGCCATATAATAACAGGTACTGCCAGAGCCAAGAAAGATGGAATCCTTGTCCTTAAGCAGGCCTGATGCCAGCCGGCCGATCAGCTGTTTTTCTTTCAGCTGCCGTTTGGCTTTAGTGTCAAAGGGCCAGATATTCAGATCAGGCTGGGCGTAGGATACCATACCATGGGTCCGCTTGACAGAACCTTTTTCAGTCAGGACTGCCAGGTCACGGCGGATTGTCGGGACACTGACAAAGACAGAACGGGCCAGGTCTTCGACAGACATCTGCCCTTCAGCCTTAAGCAGGTGCAGTATTTCTTTTCTTCTTTCCATGGTTATTTTTGACATAAGTTACCTGCCTTTCTTGGGAGCTTGAAGTATTTATACTAATCCCCGGGCACACTGCCGGGTCCGGTCTGGGAAAAGGACTGCGGTGGCTGCCTCCAGCCAGCTGCATAGAATTTATTTTGTAATTGGATTTACATGAAAAAAAGCGCCTGAGCCTTTCCAGGTTCAAGCGCCTTTGCTTTTACTAGATATAGTATACTACCATGACTGGGGAAAAATCAATAGGAAGTTTCCATAAAGGTGACCGGCAGAAGAATCAAAGAGGGGGCTCTGCCTTGTGGCGGGTGCTTTCAGGACATTTCCTTATGGTTGAAAAATAGAAAAATGAAGACAAACAAGAATTGAATCAATAAAATTAATTCAAATAATGATATAATAATCAAATTTTAAGCATAAAAATGAAGTTTTAACTATTTAAAAATTCAAAATCAGGATCAAAGTAATCAATCTCATTCTGCGTTATTGACTTAATCGGAATCAGATGATATGCTTTCATCCGTACTGGTTTTCACCTGTCCGGTGGGAATCGGATCAGAAAACAATATAAAAGCAGGGCAAAGGCGTCATCAATATTTGGTGGGGCCTTTTTCTCTTGTTATGGGAAATCCTTTCAGGGAAAACCAAAACCGGGACTCGGCCTTGAAATAAGAATTAAGGAGGAAGACAGAATGAGACTTAAAGATACGGGACTGACATTTGAGGAGATTAAGGAGAAAGTAAATAAGTACATGATCGAAACCTATGAGCGTTTTGATTTCCTGGCGGAGACTGCCAAGGACATGTATATCTATGATGAGAAGGGAACTCCCTACCTGGATTTTTATGCAGGTATTGCGGTAAACAGTGCCGGTAACTGTAATGAGAAGGTGGTTGAGGCTGTCCGTGATCAGGTTGGGGATATCATGCATACCTTCAATTATCCTTATACCATTCCCCAGGCACTCCTGGCAGAAAAAGTATGTGAGACCATCGGGATGGACAAGATCTTCTTCCAGAATTCAGGAACAGAGGCCAATGAGGCTATGATCAAGATGGCAAGAAAATACGGTATTGAGAAATACGGTCCTAACAAATATCATATCGTAACCGCAAAATGGGGCTTCCACGGAAGAACTTTTGGTGCCATGTCAGCTACAGGCCAGCCGGGCAATGGCTGCCAGGTCGGTTTCGGCCCCATGACCTACGGTTTCTCCTATGCCCCCTTCAATGACCTTGAGGCATTTAAAAATGCCTGTACGGAAAATACCATAGCCATTATGGTAGAGCCGGTCCAGGGAGAGGGCGGTGTTCACCCGGCCAGCCAGGAATTTATGACCGGCCTCCGGGAATACTGTGATGAAAAGGGTATGCTGCTGCTGATCGATGAGGTTCAGACCGGCTGGTGCAGGACCGGAGCGGTCATGTCCTACATGAATTACGGGGTCAAGCCGGATATCGTTTCCATGGCCAAGGCCCTGGGCGGTGGTATGCCCATCGGAGCCATCTGTGCTTCTGAGGAAGTATCCAAGGCCTTTGACGCCGGCTCTCACGGGACTACTTTTGGCGGTCATCCCGTAAGCTGTGCGGCAGCCCTGGCAGAAGTTAATGAACTTTTAGACCGTGATCTGGCCGGCAATGCCAAGGAGATGGGAGATTATTTTGCTGAGAAGCTGGCGACGATTCCCCATGTGAAGGAGGTCAGACACCAGGGTCTGCTGGTAGGTGTGGAGTTCGACGATAGTATCAGCGGTGTGGATGTCAAGCATGGCTGTATCGACCGTAAACTGCTGATCACGGCAATCGGAGATCATATCATCCGTATGATCCCGCCGCTGATCGTCAGCAAAGAGGATTGCGATAAGGCGGTCGCCATTATCAGTGAGACCGTCAGCGTACTGTCATGAAAAGAATAGGACAAGGAGGAGTCATGGAGATGAGACCTGGCTCCCCTCCCATTTTAGGGTAGAAAGGATATTACTATGAAGAATCTGATCATCACGATTGGCTGGGAATACGGC
>CAMOZD010000251.1 GCA_946630645.1 uncultured Lachnospiraceae bacterium | reverse complement strand
CAAGGCTGATGGAACCTGTGGGGATGGATCTGACGTTCATGTTAGCCACCGAATTGCCCAGCTTCATAATGGATCCCTTGCCAAAGCTCCTCTCTATAGATGAGACCGCACTGTTCAATGCCTGCAGCTTGGCCTCTCTGTCACCGATATATTCCACTCTGGTATCACCAGAATCCGCTTTCCTTGCCATATCTATAACATCCTCCTATAAAAACATAACAGAACAAATGTTCTCATCTGATGATATTCTATCACAGGTCAGAAACAAAAACAAGTGTTCGATTCAATAATTTTCATCATCGGTTGTCAATCTTTTCCGGGTACATATCATGGTGGGTCAGCCTGTCTACAGCCACCTGCTCCCACATGGTTCCCGGCTTTCCGTAATTCGTGTAGGGATCGATGCTGATCCCGCCCCGGGGAGAGAATTTTCCCCACACTTCAATGTATTTTGGGTCCATCAGCTTCACCAGATCCTTCATAATCACATTGACACAGTCTTCATGGAAGTCCCCATGGCTGCGGAAGCTGAAAAGGTAGAGTTTTAAAGATTTACTCTCCACCATCCGCACGTCCGGTACATAAGATATATAGATTGTGGCAAAATCCGGCTGCCCGGTCATGGGACACAGGCTGGTGAATTCCGGACAGTTAAACTTTACAAAATAATCGTGATCCTGATGTTTGTTGACAAAAGTCTCAAGAAGCTCCGGCGCATAGTCTGTCGGATAGCTGACTTGCTGGCTGCCCAGCAAAGTTACACCGCTAAGCTCCTGTCCTGTTCTTCCACTCATTATTCTCTCCTCTGCATTTTCTGGCCACAGCCAAACCCGGGTCTGGCCGGCCGGCATTTCCTGCTCATACTGGGCCGGCTGCCTGTTTTTTCCTCTCATAGCTGCAGAAGCAGAAGGTCAGCCCTTTCTCCTCTTGCGGCTCTCCCTCTTCTTTTAAAGTCCAGTCAGGATGCCGGTCCAGGTCCGGCATCCAGGTGTCCGCTTCAAATTCCTGGTCAATCTTTGTGATGATGGCCCTGCTGCATCTGGGCAGCATCATACGGTAAAGACTCTCTCCGCCGACAATATAAATCTCCTCACTGTCGTAGCCTTCCAGAATGGCATTGAGCTCATCCACCCCCCTGGCTACGATGGCTCCCTTACCGTCATAGTCCTCCTGGGAGGTCAGGACAATATTGGTCCGGCGGGGAAGGGGTCTTCCTCCCGGAAAGCTTTCGAGGGTCTTTCTTCCCATGACGATCACATGGCCTGTGGTCGTGGCGGCAAAATGCTTCATATCCCTGGAAATGTGGGCCAGAAGCTGTCCCTGATTCCCTATGGCCCAGTTGCGGTCAACAGCAGCAATAATAATCATAACAATCCACCTGTTCTCACTATATGGCTATGGGTATGTTCTTTACCTGGGGGCCGGTAACATAGTTCTCAATTTTAAAATCATCCACAGTAAAATCATAGAAGTTCCTGATCTCCGGATTCAGGGTCACCCTGGGAGCAGGGTAGGCCGGCCGTTTAATCAGCTCCTTGATGATTGGGATATGGCGGTCATAAATATGAGCGTCAGCAATGACATGGACCAGCTCTCCGGCCTCAAAGCCGCTGACCTGGGCGATCATCATCAGCAGGGCCGCATACTGGACCACATTCCAGTTGTTGGCCGCCAGCACATCCTGGGACCGCTGGTTTAAGATGGCATTGAGCCTGCTGCCGGTCACATTGAAGGTCATGCTGTAGGCGCAGGGATAAAGATTCATCTCATGGAGATCCTCATGGACATACATATTGGTCATGATCCTACGGCTGAAGGGATTCTCCTTCAGATCAAAGAGCACCCTGTCCACCTGGTCCATCTCACCTTCCCGGTAGATATGCTTTTTGCCCATCTGATAGCCGTAAGCTTTCCCAATGGACCCATCCTCATCGGCCCATTCGTCCCAGATATGACTGTTCAGGTCGTGGACATTATTGGACTTTCTCTGCCAGATCCAGAGTATCTCATCAATGGCAGACCGGATGTAGGTCTTTCTGAGAGTGATAGCCGGGAATTCCTCCGAGAGGTCATAGCGGTTAATCACTCCGAAGCGCTTGATGGTATAGGCACTGGTCCCATCTGGCCATTTAGGCCGCACCTTTTCTCCCTCAGTGCTGAAACCGTGATCGATAATATCATTACACATATCTATAAATATCTGATCTGCCAGACTCATAAATTTCTCCCTTCTATGCCGGCACAGCCGCCTGCCGGAAAGCGGTCTCTGCAGACCCCTGTGTCCTGGGGCTGATTAAGACCCCTGCCGGCTGCCAAGGCATTTGTAAAACGATTTAATGTAAATAATGAATACTCCTTCCCTGGTTGATATTTCTTTAAAAAAGTATTAAAATAAATAACATCAGGGAACGAATTCCCACAGAGCAGGAGGATATATATTCATGAAAAAAAGATATCTTTTCTTATTTTTAGCAGCAGTATGCGCGACTGCAGCCGCTATCTATCTATGTAAGGACCGGCTGAAAAATCTGCCTTTCTTCAACCGTTTCCTCGGCGATTCTGACTCGGAGGACCCGGAGGAAGATATTCTCAGAGAGTACGAAGAAACCATGGCCAAGTCCTCAAGTGAAGAGGCTGCTGCCGATTTCAGTGCAGAAGGTCTTGAACCCCTTGACCATACCAGGGACAAGGAAGAGAAATCTTCCAAAAATAAGATCCGCCGCGGCTACACAGAAATCCACTTTCACCAGGAAGCAGAGGCCTTAGCAGATCCGGCATAAGCAACCCCGGCAGGCAGTCAGCAGACTGCCTGCTTTTTTAATTCACAGAATACTCCCTGGTCACCTGAATGAAAACCCCCCGGGATGCACACCCGTGCGATAGGAATTATGTTACTGTCGTGACCTCCCCCGGCGAAGAGATCCTTGGACGGATTATTTTTATGATTAGCGGGCTTCCTTTAAAAGCTGCTTTAATTCATCCACGTCAAACTGGTAATGGCTGTTACAGAAATGAAAGTTCACCTCAATCGGCTTACCCTCATCAA
>CAMOZD010000250.1 GCA_946630645.1 uncultured Lachnospiraceae bacterium | reverse complement strand
GGAGCCGGGGACCAGGATCTATTTCTTTACCGGCCAGGGAGACCTGATGGGCAGTGGTCTTCTGTGCAGCCGGCCCGAGGAGAAGGAAGCCGAAAGAAAAGGCCTGTTTAAACGAAGGAGAAATGAGATGATTATTCAATTAGTTACTTATCTTGACATGGAGGCAGAATCCATGGATAACCTTGAATTATCTAGGTCTTTTAACAATATTCTCCTGGATGCATCCCTGATTACAGACCGTTTATTTTGAAAATATAGCTTGTAATTTATTCAAAAATAACATACAATGGGAGAAATGCAGTGTCTGTGGGAATGATAGGTTCCGGCAGGAGGCAGAGTTAACTGTTGTTTTGTAATGACGGATGAGTAGGAGGCTGTACTTGTGAAAAAATATAGTGACTTAAGCAGAGAAGAATTATTGGCCCTTCAGGCCGAGTTGAATCAGTTATATGAGGAGGAGAAGGCCCGGGGAAGGAAACTGGATATCTCTCGCGGCAAGCCCGGCAGTGAACAGCTTGACCTTTCCATGCCCATGCTGAATACGATTACAGAGGATTCTGACCTCCATGGGGCTGACGGGACAGACCTGAGAAATTATGGGATCCTGGACGGAATCCCTGAGGCGAAAAAGCTTATGGGACAGGTTATGGGAGCCAGGGAGGACCAGGTAATCATCTTTGGTAACTCCAGCCTCAATATCATGTATGACAGCATTGCCAGGGCAGCCCTTTTCGGCATCATGGGCAGCACGCCCTGGATGAAGCTTGACCAGGTTAAATGGCTTTGTCCGGTTCCCGGTTATGACAGACATTTTGCCATCACAGAGCATTTTGGTATGGAGATGATTTCCATCCCCACCGATGAGAACGGTCCGGATATGGACCTGGTAGAGAAGTATGTCAATAATGATCCGGCAGTAAAGGGTATCTGGTGCGTGCCGGCCTACTCCAATCCCGGCGGTATCGTTTATTCCCCGGAGACCATCAAAAGGTTTGCGGCCTTAAAGCCGGCTGCTGGCGACTTCCGTATCTTCTGGGATAACGCCTATGCCATCCATACCCTCTACGAGGATGAAGACCCGGCTCTTTTAAACATTCTCGAAGAGTGTGAGAAGGCTGGAAATCCGGATATGGTATACCAGTTCTGCTCCACCAGCAAGATCACCTTCCCGGGTGCAGGTATCGCGGCCATGTCCGCTTCCCCTGCCAATATCGCGGATATCAAGTCCCAGATGAAGTGGCAGACCATCGGCCATGACAAGATTAACCAGCTGCGTCATGTCCGCTTTTTCAAAGATTTCGACGGCCTTAAGGCCCATATGAGCAAGCATGCCCAGGTAATCCGGCCCAAGTTTGAGGCTGTGCTGCGGATTCTGGACCAGGAGCTTGGCGGGCTGGGTATCGCTGAGTGGACCAGGCCCCGGGGCGGATATTTCATTTCCTTTAATGCCATGCCCGGCTGTGCAAAGAATATCGTGGCCAAGTGCAAGGAGGCCGGCGTGACCATGACCGGCGCGGGAGCAGCCTATCCCTACGGCCAGGATCCCCAGGATTCCAACATCCGGATTGCCCCGACCCTGCCGCCCCTCTCTGAGATTGAGGAAGCCATAGAGCTCTTTACCATCTGTGCCAAACTGGCGGCTGTGGAGAAATTGCTCGCTTGAAATAATCGGCAAGATGATGTAATATTAAAGATTGTAGGAATAAAATAACAGGATAATGACACTAAGGATAAAAGATATTATTTTATTCTTAGTGTTTTTATTTTGCCTGCCGGATAAGATAAGCAGGTGGAGGAAAGGAAGAAGCTATGGAGAATACGACCATTAAGGATATAGTTAAGGCATGTGGAGGCCGCCTCCTTAGCGGCGATGAGAATAAAGTAATCCGCAATTTTTCCATTGATTCCCGGAGTGGGGATGAGGACAGTATTTTTGTGCCCATCATCGGGGAGAGGGTGGATGCCCACCGCTTTATAGAAGGAGCTCTGGCCATTAACGGGGCTACCTTTACTTCAGAGCATGACAAACCCTTAGAAGGGCCGGCAGGACAAAAACCCTGGGTCCGTGTGGATGACACGGTGGATGCCATGCAGAAGGTGGGGACCTGGTACCGGAACCGGATGAACCTGCCGGTAGTGGCAGTCACCGGCAGCGTGGGTAAGACCACGACCAGGGAGATGATCAGCACTGTCCTGGCTTCCCAGAAAAGAGTTTTCCAGACCAGGGGCAACCAGAACAGTCAGATCGGCGTGCCCCTGACCCTGTCCCAGATCAGCAGCCAGGATGAGCTGGCTGTCCTTGAGATCGGTATGAGTGAGCGGGGACAGATCGAGAAGCTGACTACCATGATAAGGCCCAATATTGCCGTGGTTACCCTGATCGGAGTCAGTCATATCGCCCAGCTTAAGACCCAGGAGAATATCTGCCTGGAAAAGATGGATATCGTGAAAGGCCTGCAGGAGGACGGCCAGGTCTTCCTGAATGGAGATGACCATTTCCTGGCCCCTTATAAAGGCAAGCTTACTTATCCGGTCTGGCTTTATGGTCTGGGTGACCACTGCGACTACAGGGCGGAAAATATCCGTGTGAAAAAGGGAAAGACTTATTTTGATTTTCTTTATGAGGACAAGCGTCTGCCTGTGGAACTGGCTTCCCTGGGTGAGCACAATGTCCGCAATGCCCTGGCCGGTCTTGGCATCGCCCACAGGATGGGTCTGGACCTTAATAAGGCGGCCCTGGCTCTTAAAGACTTTTCCGGCCAGCGTCTGAAGATCATCTACACAGACCGTTGTACCCTGATCGATGATACCTATAACGCCAGTCCTGATTCCATGAAGGCCAGTGCCAAGATTCTCTCAGACATGGAAGATGTCAAGGGAAGACGGGTGGCAGGCCTGGCGGATATGCTGGAGCTGGGGGACAAGGAGAAGGAATACCACTACCAGGTGGGCAGCTATCTGGCAGGCCTCAGACTGGATGAGGTGGTCCTTTACGGTGACCTGGCCCGGGAGATCGGGAAGGGTATAAAAGACCACAACAAGACCATGGCTGTCA
>CAMOZD010000249.1 GCA_946630645.1 uncultured Lachnospiraceae bacterium | reverse complement strand
GGTACGTAACCCAGCTTTTGCTTGTCAGCTGTCAAGATCAAAATGGCATTACTGTCATATTTGTTTTCTTCTCTTTGCAGAGACAGCTTGTCCCCGGCCTTGATCTCATCAAGGACCGAAGGATCCTCCAGATGGCTGGTCCCGGCCACAAAAGAGTCAAACAGGTGGATCTCCCTGGTCAAAGGCTTGATAATCTTTTCCAGGTCATGGCTCTCCACCAGAGATTCAAAGATTTCCAGCATCAGGTCTCCGAACTCCCTGATGTAGAGTCCCTGCAATATGCCAGCCTCCTTGCGAAGCCGGTCCCTTCTGAGGAGCAGCTCTTCATAGCGGCTGTAATCCGCATTTTTAACTTTAATGATCTCCTTCAATTCCGGTCACCTCAAATCCATAAAGGTCATCATATATGTCTGTCAGTTTCTTATCATCAATCACTGCCTTACTAAAAAACTCATCCCGGTCATGGTACCATTTGTCATTAAAATGTACGACACAGGCCCCTCCCTCCATAAGAGATTCCAGGTCCTGCCGTTTATCCTTATAATAAAAGCTGACCCTGGCCGGCGTCTTCAGAACATAAAACAGGTCATAAAAATCCACGAAATCCGGGTCAAATTCCAGGATCTCATAAAGATCATCGATCAACCATTTCATATCTCCGTAAAAAGCTTTCCCGGACAGTTCATTTTCCCTTATTATCTTATCCTGTTTTTTCCTTAATTTTCTGGATTCTGTGTGATACTTGTGTGATATATGCCATGGTAAGATAGGCATGTAAACAAAAACAAAGCAGACCACTACAGAATATAAATAAAAATATCTGAATATACATCAGAAGGATTCAGAAGAAATAAGGAGAAAAAGGAAATGAAAAAAGCAATCGCAACATTGGGTATTCTTTTAACAATGGCAGCAACAGCAATCACAGGAACAGCAACAGGAACAGAACTTCCCGTATCCGCAGCAGCAAGACCCGTCATGGCCGAGTCCTGGTCCATCGATGATAACTACGACGATCATGATAATTATGAGGAGTCCTGGGAGGACGAAGAAGACTGGGAAGACGATGAAAACATGGCTACCGTCAGAGGCACAAAAAACTATCTGGCCCTGAGAACCAAACCGGCCTACTCCGACAGCAATATCATCGGCAGACTCTACAATGGAGACGTGGTAATCGTAACCAGCCACTTGAGCGGAAACTATGTAAAGGTCTACTCCCCTGACTATGACTGCTACGGCTGGGTAAACGGCAACTACCTGCATTATTAAATAATGGATCTGCCTGCCTTTGAGAAAAAATGATGAAAGAAATATTTAAGAGGAAATATAAGAGCATGTTTAAAAGATAAGGACCGGATTAGCAAATAAAGCAATCCGGTCCTTATTTTCTCTGCTGTAGCTTAATTTTGTTATTCAGCTAAGCTTCACTAATATTTTCCCAGATTAAAACATCTGCAAGAACCGCTTTTCTGCTACTTAACCGGTCATATAAGATCAAAAGCAGATACCCTGGACAAGGAGCCCAAAGAGAATTAAAATATAGACGTTCCTTCATTCTATTTTCAGACAGGACTCTTACTATTCTATGAAATACATATATATTATCAACCGTTTTCAACATAAAAAAAACTGGTCAAGACTCATCCAGGCTCTGGGTCAGGCATCTGAAAAACTACAGCGGGACTATGCCTTCCATATCAATGACAGTCCTGAGGCTGCGGCCCTTTCCATGGACCAGTACAGAGAGACGGACTATGTCATTACTGCTGTTGGCGGTGACGGTTCAGTGAATATCCTTCTTAACCACTTAATGGGTACGAGGAATATCCTCTCCTTTATCCCTGTCGGTACAGGGAATGACTTCTTTCATGTCTGTCAGGATACACTGCTTCCGGGCATACAGGCCCTTGACGTCATCCGGATCAATGACCGCTATTTCATCAATACTGCCTGCTTTGGCATCGACGCCGATATCGCCAACGATGATCATTTCATCCATAACCGGCTTATCCCCCGCCCCCTGCGCTACCATGCCGGTGTCCTTTACCACTTCTTTACTTATAAGGAAGGAAGACGGCTAAGGGTACAATGGGAAGGAAAAGCTGTTGAAAAAGCCTTTACCACCCTTGTGGCTGCCAATGGCCGCTATTATGGGGGCGGTTACAAAGTATCCCCCGGAAGTCAGCTTAATGATGGCCATATGGAGGTCTACCTTGTTGATAAAATATCCAGGCCCAGGATGGCTGCCATGATCTTATCCATGAAGAAGGCCGGCCACCTGAAGAATCCTGCCCTGCATATGATCCGGACAGACCGGCTGCACATCTCCAGCGACCGGCTGGTCAAAGCGAACATAGATGGAGAATCCCTTGCCGGAACCTGTTATGACCTGGAATTAATCCACAAGGGAATCCAGGTGGATTACAACCTGGAAATGATCCGCTGCTTCCATGAACAATACAAAAAAACTTGATTTCCTGGTTATTTTTCCTGGTTTATTATTCCTGGTTTTTATTCCAGGTTTATTATTCCTGGATTGTTTTTTCTGCCTTATTTTTCCTTGCTTATTATTCCTGCCTTATTTTTCCTGGCTCACAATCAAAGCTTTCAGTTCCTCATAAATCTGGGTCTCCAGGGGAGGACAGCCCTTGATACAGAAATCAAAACCTGAAGTACAGTTTCCGACCCCTATACTGCCAGTCTTACCCCGCCAGCCCTGGCCTATGGCAATCTTTCCAGGCAGCCGGTCCAGTAAGCCATCCTCTTTGAGCATCTGCAGGGCCGGAATCAGATAGCCATAGCAGGCCGAACAGGATTCCACCTCTTCCACCGCATCCTGAAGTTCCACGATCTTCCTCTCCCTGGGCAGGTCCTCTTTTCCTGCCTCGCCCAGGGTACGGACCAGAGATGGATCAAAGTCCATACTGCCGCTGCCAAGATCTGCGGCCATACCAATATATGGAACCTGGGCAGGATCAATATGCAGCAGATGGCATACCATGGTGTCCACCAGAACAGGGTCTCTGGCCGCCAGAATACAGTTGCTCACCACAGGATTACCCCCATCTTCAAAATCCAG
>CAMOZD010000248.1 GCA_946630645.1 uncultured Lachnospiraceae bacterium | reverse complement strand
CCCGTAAAAACCTGCGATTACAGCCCTCTTTAAAGGCAGGAGGGAGGCACGCACGGTCCGGCTGGTCATAGCCATATCCAGCTGGCCATCCTGGTCAAAACAGATGCACCAGGCCGGGTCCACAAAAGTAAATCCAAGATATTTCGCCATGATTTTTGCCGTCAGATACTCACCCCTGCTGGCCGTATAATCTTTCTCCGGAGCCTCAGCCAAAGACTTTTCCAGGCTTTTTAGTTCCTCCTCCAGGGGGAAATCAATCTGTAATCCATCCAGAATCTCCTGAAAACGGGCCCTGACCTTGTCAAGGTCTGCAGAAAAGTCCTCTCCCGCCTCTGCCTTTTTATAACAGGCCAGCAGAAGGTCTGTCACCTTCCGGTCTCCTGGAAAACGCTTTCCCGGTGCCGAGACCACGATAAACCTTCTTTCCGGATTCTCCCGGACAATTTCTTTAATTTTGGAAAACTGGGTGGCATCTGCCACGGATGTGCCGCCAAACTTGGTAACAACGATGTGATTATTCATAAGTATCCTCCGATAATACCTGTCCACTTCTCCTGGGGTCTTAGCCGGGCTTTCAGACTGCCACTGAGTCCACAGCTTCTTCAAAGTCCACAGCTTCTTCAGAGTCTACAGCTTCTTCAGAGTCTACAGCTTCTTCAGAATCCGCAGATTCTTCAGAGTCCTCAGCTTCAGCTTTCTCAGCCTCCTGCTCAACCGCCTCCTTAAGAGCCTCCTCAACGGCGATAGCCAGCTGGTCCGCACAGGAAGTTCCCCTTCCTCCGCAGTCATTACCCTTGAGCAGGGCAGCTGCTTTCTTAGCCTCTGCTCCCTCCAGCAACTTACTGATGGCTAAAAGATTACCGGGACATCCTCCGGTAAAAGATATATTATGAAGCTTTCCATCCTCTATACTAAAAGTGATATTTCTTGAACAAACGCCCTGGGGCTTATAGGAATAATCCTGCATGGTTCTGTCTCCTTTTTATACTAAATGTCAAAATCATATATTTATTTCCCAGTAATAGGGGCCCATTCTCGATAGTCCCTTTATATTGTAAATGCAAAACTTATAATATTCAATAGTTTTAGGTTTTGTCAATATCATCTGGGAATTTATGAGCTGATTCCCGCCTCTAATCCGGGAAAATTTCCCTGGCCCAGCTTAAGACAGCAAAACTACCGCCCCGAATTGGGAGACCTTCTTAATCAGTCTCCACATCCCGG
Organism: uncultured Lachnospiraceae bacterium; assembly: GCA_946630645.1. GTDB lineage: Bacteria > Bacillota > Clostridia > Lachnospirales > Lachnospiraceae > Anaerobutyricum. The sequence goes on along the minus strand of CAMOZD010000248.1, from coordinate 1,865 downwards.
GGCGGCAGCCTCATTATATTTGACATAAAATCCAATTCATATTATACGGTTCGATCAAATAGTTATCTTCCAAATCCATGAAATATGTCCAATTAAATATCTTTTCCAATCCTTTTCCAATCCATGGAATGCATCCGGTCAGCCAGACTCTGTTGTCTGTCTTCCATCGCTGATCCATTCACCTGGTCATTCTAGTAGCCCATGGTTACCAGCTCCCAGTCACCGCCTTGAGCCCGGGCCAGGGTCCATTGGTAATCCTTGTATTCCGTATCAGGCTCCCAGGCTGTCTCCTTCAGGTCCTCTTCCTCTACAGGAGAATGGAAATCCGTCAGGAACTGGATGCACTGGGTGTAGTTTTTACCCTCTTTAAGACCGTTTACCCACTTAAGGTTCTCCTCGCTGTTGCAGTCATCAGAACTATATCTGATGCTATGCATCTCACAACCCTTCCAAGTGGAAAATTCGTCCTGGATCACATCCATTGCAGCATCCATATCCTCCATTGTATATAACTGGGAGTTACCATACTCTATAATAAGGTCTGCTGACTCGGTGGGGGCTTCTGACTTGGTAAGATCTGCTGACCTAGTGGAATCTGCTGACTCGGTAGGGTCTGCTGACTCTTCACTTTCTGTCTTGGGGCCCAGATCCCAGTCATCGTAGTAATCCGGTGCAATCTTTTCCAGGGTGTCAATTACAACGACACAATCCTCATCAACATTCTGCAGGGCCGTTACCATCTCTTCCTCAGGGATAGCCACACATCCGCCGGTATAAGGTTTGGCGGAACCTAAACAGTGGAGGAAGATGGCGGAGCCTTTTCCAGCTTCTCCCTCTTCATTATAGCTGATGTTGATGCAATACTGGTAGGGATCCGTATACTCAATCAAATGCTCGGAATCCTCTGTGTTCAGATCGGGGAAATCCTTGATGCTGACCATCTCATTATAGTGGTAGCCTTCTCTCTGGTCTCCGGACCAGTAATCATCTTCTGTTACCTTATAATAGGGAACTGCGCATCCGGGGTCATCTGCAATGCCGAAGGCTTCGGTAAAATGATAAGTGCCAACCGGGGTCTTGGCGTCACCTTCCTTGGTTTTGCCCAGACCGTATTTTCCAATATAGCCAGGGGTTGTCAGGATCTCATGCCAGTTATTGTCATCGTCCTTCTCATGCATGGATACGTAAGCTGTGGTCTCTCCCACACCTGCCACTACAAAAAGCTGGTCGGCTGTCTGGGCCTGTTCAAGATTGGCTACCCAGTCCGGTGACTGGGCCAGCTGATCAATATCTGCCGCTGCTGTCTCCACTGGGGCCGCTGTTGTCTGCTCCTGGGACTTAGGTGCTGTAGCTGCACCTCCACATGCCGCCGTCGTTGTCATAATTGCTGCCATCATTAAAACGAGTAAAGACTTTCTATTCTTTTTCATGACTCTATCCTCCTAAAAGTATTTCTCTCCTGGAATATGTTTTCTCTGTGTTGGCCTTACTATATCATAAGTTTTATCACAAGACTATCACACTGGTTCTAATCATTTTGCTATAAAATATTTTTCACTAATTCACTGCCTGTGATTGTCTATTTCCCTTTTGTCTAATTTAATCATACTTTTTAATATCACAGCCTAAATATATCTCTAATAATGTTAATGATTACTAATAGAATTACTCATGAAGTTCAATCGGCAGGCCGTCAGGATCGGCAAAAAAAGTCATCTTCGTCCCGGTAAATGTATCGGTCCGGATTTGTTCACATTTAATGCCTTTCCCTTGCAGTTCTGAAACAACATCTTCTATATTCTCTACATGAAAAGCCAGATGTCTGAGTCCACAGGCTTCCGGATAGGATGGCCTTTTTGGCGGAT
>CAMOZD010000247.1 GCA_946630645.1 uncultured Lachnospiraceae bacterium | reverse complement strand
TGAGGGTTCCTGCCTTTTTACGTGACAAAGGGCCGCCGCTTTAGTGCGACAGCCCTTTCACTAAGCCCTCTCCGGCTCAATCAGGAACCTCTTCAGAAAGAATCCGGCAAAACTTTTTGTTGTAGTCAAGGAAATGCTCCATGTCTTCTTCGCCCATTCTTTCTTTTACTTTTTTTAAAATGTCCGTACACCGCTCAATGGCAGTGTTCATTTTCTCTTTTCCCTGATTCGTTATTTCCACCCGCACAAAACGGTGGTCGGAATCGCTGACCCGCCTTCGCAGGTAACCCTTATCCTCCAGATTATGGAGCATCCGGGATACGGCCGGTCTCGACAGATGCATAGCCGTCCTCAGCTCAGAAGGAAGGACATAGCCCTTGTCCTTCTCCTTCCGGCTAATCGCAATCAACATAGTGAGCTCTCCCTGCGGGATGCTGCACATCTGCTGCAGATGAAGGGACATCTGCCTGACCGCAATCAGCAGCATCTCATAGAATTCCTTGCCCTTTCCTCCGTTCGCTTGTTCTTCTTTACCCTGTTCTCCTGCGCCTCGTTCTTCTGATGGTTCTTCGCACATTTCTGCCAAAATCATATATCCCCCTGATATTTTTCCCTCAGATATTTACTGTGGTTTATTCATAGTTTCTTATTTATCAGACACTTTACCAAACAGCCACCGGCTGCCGGGTCTTATCATTTCCCTGGGCCAGACTCACCGGCTTTCCCCACTTTGGCAGCCTTGTCCGGGCCAACCTTATCCGCAACAAACTCGTCTGCGTCAGCATCAGCAGTTAGCTTCCTTTTGGACATGGGCACGTAAGCCTTTTCCATGGACACACTCTCATAGGCAGGCCTGATAATCTTGTCACCGTTAATCAACTCCTCAATCCGGTGGGCACTCCAGCCAACCATACGAGCCACCGCAAACATAGGCGTAAACAGCTGATCCGGCAATCCCAGCATCCGGTAAAGGAAGCCGGAATAGAAATCGATGTTTGCACTGACACCCTTGTAAATGCGGCGCTTCTTCTGGATGGTCTTCACAGCCAGCCTCTCCACCCTCTGGTAAAACTCGTATTCCTCCCTGTGGCCCTCTTCCTTGGCCAGACGGCTCAGGTAACGCTTGAAAATCCTGGCCCTGGGGTCGGAGATGGAATAGACCGCATGGCCCAATCCGTAAATCAGACCGGACCGGTCAAAGGCTTCCCTGTTGAGCAGCTTCGAAAGATAATTCTGGATGGCATCCTCATCCTTCCAGTCCGTTACCTCCTTCTTCATGTCATCAAACATCCGGACCACCTTAATATTGGCTCCGCCATGCTTGGGGCCCTTGAGGGAAGAAAGCGAAGCTGCCACTGCCGAATAAGTATCGGTACCGGAAGAAGTAACCACATGATTGGTAAATGTGGAGTTATTACCACCACCATGCTCCATATGAAGCACCAAAGCGACATCCAATACCCTTGCCTCCAGCTTGGTATACTGCTTATCAGGCCGGAGAATCCGGAGAATATTTTCCGCTGTGGATAATTCAGGTCTGGGTGAATGAATGTAAAGACTCTTTCCTTCTATATAATGACGGTAGGCCTGGTAGCCGTAAACCGCCAGCAAAGGCATGGTACTGATCAGCTGCAGACTCTGCCGGAGCACATTGGCCACGGAGATGTCATCCGCCATATCATCGTAGCTGTAGAGAGTAAGCACACCCCTTTGCAGGGTATTCATCATATCATTGCCGGGAGCCTTCATGATGACATCCCGGACAAAATTCGTCGGCAGGGTCCGGTAGCTCCCCAGCGTGGCCCGGAAGGCCTTCAGTTCCTCCCTCCTGGGCAGCCGTCCGAAGATCAGCAGAAAAGCTACCTCTTCATAACCGAACCTTTCCTCCCGGTAAAATCCGGTGACCAGGTCATTGATGTCATAACCCCGGTAGCGGAGCTCTCCGTCAATGGGAACAATCTTACCATCGATCTCCCTCTTTGAGGTGATTGTGGATATATCCGTCAGACCGGCGAGAACACCTTTACCATTGACATCTCTCAGACCTCGCAGCACATGGTACTGCTCATATAAACCGGAAGGAATCTGCCCATGCATCATACACTTGTTGGCAAGCTCCTCCAGTTCCGGGGTCATCATCGAATATTCATTCACTCTGCATCACTCCTTCTAAATACATACTCCGTCCGCGGACATCCTTGTTCCGGGTTCCGGGTTCCTCCGGGATTCCACCAGCGTATCCACAACATGTTTATGTGTCATCCGCTTTGTTCCGGCTCCCTCCGGGGTCCCACAGCCTGTCCGCAGCTCCCACTGTCTTAACACAGCCTCTGTTCATAAAAAACATTTTATGATATACTTAACCTGGTTAGTTGACACAAATACTTAACCATGTTACTTATTTATGTTAATTATACTATCGGCAGGCTTTTATGTCAACTTCAGGCCAAAGCAAAAAATTACCCTGACCAGGTCCATGTCCTGCCATTTAATTAATTCATGTGCCAAAAAATTATGTATTTTATACAATTCTTTTCTGTTTTTGATATTTTTTCTGTGCTATACTATGAATAGACTTCTGCGGGAGAAGTTTGCTCTCTGGACGGATTCTGTCGTGAGCCAAAGGGACGGAGACAGACATTTTCCCTGAATAACTTGAATGATCAAAAGACAAGAAGTATCCCGCCCGCCAGGGCCGGATACCTGTGACAATGAATAATAATGAAAGGAGCGTATCATCATGCAAATACAGCGTCTCGACGATTTAGAGGATTATGAATTTGATACTCTTCTCGTGACATACAATCATAAAAACCGTCTTAGCATTGAGCTTGGCAAGGTCAGCGAAATCTTTGCCGCTCTCCAGGAAGATGATCTGGTTGGAGGAACGAAAGTGTACGGTCTGAGAGGTAAGGACTTCTCCTATCAGGGACAGCCTTACTACAATCTTATCTTCATCGGCATCCCGGAAAAGGCTACACCCCGGAGATATCAGCTTCAGTTCGGAGCAGCCATGAAGGAAGCCAAGAAGTTCAAGAGTAAGAACCTGCTTATGACCGCCATCGGAGATGATGTGTCCTACTGGCTCAG
>CAMOZD010000246.1 GCA_946630645.1 uncultured Lachnospiraceae bacterium | reverse complement strand
TGGGTGGAAGAGAATCAGACCGACGATAATATCACAAAAGATATGGAAAAAGCTAAAAAGGCATTTGCCGGAACAGAGATTGCTGGTAAAAAGCTTGGTGTAATTGGCCTGGGTGCCATCGGTGTCCTGGTTGCCAACGTCGGTATCTCCCTGGGCCTTGATGTCTACGGCTATGATCCCTATCTGTCCCTCAAGAATGCCTGGAACCTTTCCCAGCGTGTCAAGCATGTGAACTCTGTGGACGAGATCGCTTCCCGCTGTGACTTTATCACGATCCATGTGCCTCTGCTGGACAGCACAAGGAATATGATCAATGCTGAGTCCATCCGCAGGATGAAGAGGAACGCTGTCATCATGAATTTTGCCAGAAATGGTCTGGTGGATGAAGATGCGGTAATAAAAGCTCTTGCCGACGGCATGATCAAGCACTATGTGACAGATTTCCCCACACCCAAATGTGCAGGGCAGAAGGGCGTGATCGCCTTCCCTCATCTTGGTGCTTCCACAGCTGAATCCGAGGAGAATTGCGCTGTTATGGCCGTTGAACAGGTACAGGAATACCTGGAGCACGGCAACATCATTAATTCTGTGAATTTCCCCAACACGGATGTGGGTATCTGTAAGACTCTGGGCCGTATTGGTATCCTTCACAGGAATATTCCGAATATGCTGACCCAGTTCACCGGGGCCTTTGCCAGGAACGGGATTAATATCACTGAGATGAGCAATAAGACCAAGGGAGATTATTCCTATGCCATCTTTGATATCGAGTCTGAGATTGATGAGGAAGCGGTTCATACCATCGAAAAGATTGATGGTGTGCTTAAGGTCCGTGTCATCAGATAAGCCGGAAACCAGGGACAGAAGCTGACAGAATCAGTTCTGGTCCTGAGTATGCTATGTATGAATTAATAAGGAGATAGTCAGTTATGGATCAGAAATTAAAGGTAGGAATTCTGGGCGGAACCGGTATGGTGGGCCAGAGATTTATAGCCCTGCTTGAGAACCATCCCTGGTTTGAGGTGACAGAGATCGCCGCAAGCCCCCGGTCAGCAGGTAAGACTTATGAAGAGACAGCAGGCGGACGGTGGAAAATGGATACACCTATGCCGGAGGCTGTTAAGAATATTGTTGTAAGAAATGTCAATGAAGTGGAAGAGGTTGCCTCCAAGGTTGATTTCGTCTTTTCCGCAGTGGACATGTCCAAGGAAGAGATCAGGGCCATCGAGGATGCTTACGCAAAAACCGAGACTCCTGTCGTATCCAATAACAGCGCCCACCGCTGGACTCCAGATGTTCCCATGGTAGTTCCAGAGATAAATCCTGAGCATTTTGAGATCATCGCCCAGCAGAAGAAGAGACTGGGTACCAGCCGCGGTTTTGTGGCAGTGAAACCCAACTGCTCCATCCAGAGCTATGCGCCGGCCCTCTATGCCCTCAGGGAGTTTGGTCCCAAAGAGGTGGTGGCTACTACCTACCAGGCTATCAGTGGTGCCGGTAAGACCTTTAAGGACTGGCCGGAGATGGTGGGCAATGTTATCCCCTACATCGGCGGTGAGGAAGAAAAGTCCGAACAGGAGCCCCTTCGTATTTTCGGTAAGGTAGCCGGAGACCATATTGAAAAGGCAGACCTGCCTAAGATCACAACCCAGTGTATCCGTGTTCCCGTCCTCAACGGCCATACGGCAGCCGTGTTTGTGAACTTTGAAAAGAAGCCTACCAAGGAAGAGATCATCGACCGGTGGGTTAACTTCAAGGGCCTGCCCCAGGAGCTCAACCTGCCCAGCGCGCCAAAGCAGTTCATCCAGTACTTAGAGGACGACAACCGGCCTCAGGTTACTCTTGATGTGAACTATGAGAAGGGTATGGGTGTGTCCATGGGACGTCTGAGAGAAGATACTCTCTTTGATTATAAGTTTGTGGGTCTCTCCCACAATACGGTCAGGGGAGCAGCCGGCGGAGCCGTGCTTTGTGCAGAGCTTCTGACTGCCCAGAACTATATCACGAAAAAATAAACCATTATAAAACATTTACCAATATCAATAGAAGCATAAACCCGTCATGGGATAAATTGTTTATAGGGAGGGCTATCGTGAAGACGACGGCCCTCTATCTGTAAAGGTGTGACCGGCCAGGGGCAAAGGGAAATCAGGGAATCTTTTGAATATATATTTTCCCTGATCCAGGTGAAAGAAAAATAAAGGACCGGATAAAGACCTTAAGAAAAAAGGAGAGTGTTTTATTTGAATGGAAGGATCCTCTTAACAAGCACTGAAACAGCCACTGCTGTAGAAGCGGCCCAGGAGATAAAGGATGACGTGGTGTCCAATACCAAGCAGGTGATTTATGATTATCTGGGCAAAAAGGGTTTGTTGATATCAGACTTTTTATTTAATCTCCTCATAGCGGCCATCATATTATTTGTTGGTTTCAAGATTATCAAATATATTCTCAAAATTCTGAATAAGTTATTTGAGAAATCCAAGATGGATGTGACCCTGAAAACATTCCTCAACTCCGCCGCCAATATTGCCATGAAGATCCTGGTGATCTTTCTGGCAGTTACCCAGCTCGGTGTTGCCTCTTCCACGATTGTGGCTCTTCTGGGTTCTGCCACCCTGGCCATAGGCCTGTCCCTGCAGGGGTCCCTTGCCAACATAGCAGGAGGAGTTGTCCTGCTCTTTATCAAACCCTTCCGGGTAGGAGATTATATCCTGGAAGAGGGAACCGGCAAGGAAGGAACCGTTAAGGCCATCGGTATTATATATACGGAACTAGTAACGGCAGATAAGAAGGCGGTCATGATTCCCAACGGAAATCTTGCCAACAGCTCCATCACCAACATGACCCATGAACATAAGAGGAGAATGGAGCTCAGTGTGGGAATCAGCTACGGTCAGGATATCGCCAAGGTCAGAAAGGCCCTCTTGATGGTGGCCAAAAGGGAAAAGTACTGTCTCCATGATGATCTGGTAAATGTTGTGGTTTTAGAGTTCCAGGACAGCAGCATTATCGTCCAGCTTCGTTACTGGGTGGAGCCCCAGTATTACTGGGAGGCCAGGTTCCGGAGTCTGGAAGATATCATTGTTAC
>CAMOZD010000245.1 GCA_946630645.1 uncultured Lachnospiraceae bacterium | reverse complement strand
TCTTTCCCCAATGGTTTTTACACTGGTGGGGATGGTAATATTTTGATTCTATAATTATGGATATGATTTATAATATAAATATAGAGACCATAAAATTCGTCAAAAAAATAAAAATTATATATTTTGCTAGATTGATGTGAACGAAAAGGAATATTTTTCCTTTCTTCAGGCAGCAGATATCTTCAGTCAGCAGATAATGGAAGGAATGAACTATGACTAATAAAATGATGACAAGATGGGGTAAAGAAATAGATCCGGAGCATGTTCTGGAGGAGTATCCGAGACCGGGAATGAAAAGAGACGGATATGTAATCCTGAATGGATTCTGGAACTATGCCATAACGTCATCAGCCGAGTTTCCGAAAGAGTATGACGGCCGGATACTGGTACCGTTTTCTCCGGAGTCGGTACTTTCCGGTGTGAACAGGGTAGTCATGCCGGATATGTTTCTTCACTATAAAAGAGAGTTTTCTCTGAGCAGAACAGAGAGCGGAAAACGTCTGCTTCTCCATTTCGGGGCGGTGGACCAGTGCTGCGAGGTATATGTAAACGGGTATAAGCTGGGAGAGCATAGGGGCGGTTACTGGCATTTTTCCTATGACATTACCGCATATGTACGGGAAGGAGAAAACCTGCTTCAGCTAGTCGTCTGGGACCTGTCGGATACTTCTTATTATGCAAGGGGGAAACAGTCCCTGGAACGCGGCGGTATGTGGTATTCACCCCAGAGCGGAATATGGCAGAGTGTGTGGATGGAGTATGTGCCGGAACATTACATCGATGCGGTAAACCTGAAACCGGATCTGGACAATAAATGCCTGGAGATCCTGGTGATGATGCATGACTCACATCGGCTTCCTGTGGAGATGACGGTTCTTTTGAAGGATAAAGTAATTCTTCAGTCTGATGGAATGACAGGAGATGTTTGCAGGCTTGACCTCCCTTCATGTAGACTCTGGTCGCCGGAAGAGCCTGTTCTATACGATATAATCATTCGGGCAGGAGAAGATGAAGTCGTTTCATACTTTGCTATGCGTAAGATCTCCATGGAGAGGGATTCAGAAAGGATACTCAGGTTCTTCCTGAACGGAAGACCATATTTCCACAATGGTATTCTCGACCAGGGATATTATCCCGATGGCCTCTACACCGCTCCTTCAGATGAAGCCATGGTGAATGATATTCTTCAGATGAAATCCCTTGGCTTCAATATGCTCCGGAAGCATGCCAAGATTGAACCGGACCGCTGGTATTACCACTGTGACCGGCTCGGGATGCTAGTCTGGCAGGATATGGTCAATGGCGGGGAACGTTACAGGGGCTTATTAAATATAAATGCGTCCAATCTGTTGCCGGAATTTCTGAGAGCGGGTCGGGATGAAAACTTCAGGGTTTTTTTGAGGGAAAAAGAAAACAGCCGGGAGGCCTTTGCCAAAGAAGTCACAATGACCATCAGGCAGCTTTATAATTATCCGTCGATTGCGGTCTGGACTGTGTTTAACGAGGCCTGGGGTGAATTTGAGGGAAGCAGGATAACGAAACTGATCAGGGAAATGGATTCTTCGAGGCTGATCGATGAAGCAAGCGGCTGGATAGATCAGGGAGATGGAGATATCCACAGTATCCATAATTATTTTCTGCCGCTGATAGTAATACCGCAGCAGGACAGATGTGTTGCTTTATCAGAATTTGGCGGTTATTCCTGGCATATACCGGATCACAGCTGGACCTCCAGTGAGTTCGGTTACAGGAAGTATCATAGCCGGGAGGAATTGACTCTGGAAATTGAGAAACTCTGGAGGCATGATCTGCTGGAAAATATCAAGAATGGCTTAAGCGCCATTGTCTACACGGAACTGTCTGACATTGAAGATGAAACAAACGGACTGCTGACATATGACAGGGAAATACTCAAGATTGATCCGGAAATAATACGCAGAATCAACAAGGAACTTCTGGAAACCTTCGAAAGCCTGACCGCAGAATGATTGACCCGACTTTTGGTCACATGGACAAGAAATTGTGCATTTCTCACAAATAAAGAGGGGGAGATATGTGCATAAATACAGATAACTATTCGCAAAACCAAACTTTAACGCAGAGTATGGTCTAAAATAAGAGAAGAGGACTGGCTGCCGGATTACCCGGCATTCCAGTCCATATTTTTTATAATCTGGAAAACTTCCCTTAAAATCTTTTTTTGTTCTTCCGTATAAGCTGTGGATTCAAAGTTGTACCATCTGCTGTCCATATCCAGGTACTCATAGCTGAATAAAGCGATGCCCTTTACTGTTCCGTTCTTTTTAATATCATCGAGCATGTACTTCATTAGAACTGCCTGCTGGAATTCAAAGCCCTCAAGACCAGGGATATCTGTGGCAGCCATCCGGTATAAAGGCAAGCCTATATAGAGATCTACCTGGGAATCTTTCATCAGGCTGACCCATTGGTTCAGTATATTTTTATATGGCGCATAGGGATTAAAATAGCTCCAGTAAAGCTGTGGTGCCAGGTAATCTACATAGCCCGGTTCCGTGACCCAGCGGTCAATGTCTACATAATACTGGTAATTACTTCTCAGGTCCTCCAGATTACCGCTGGGACTGACTCCAAAGCTAAGGTTGGGATTGGTGGCTTTTACAGCCTTATAAATGTCGGAAACCAGCTTGCTGACATTGTTCCGCCGCCATGTAAAGATACTGTCCATGCCGCTTGGGTAAATCCGGTAAGGGGCTGACGCAAAACGGCAATATGTCTTATAGTCCTTATAATCAAAGGTTTTTGTTACGGTTTCCGGGTCGAAATCAGGATAAAAATAGTCATCCAGATGGATTCCGTCCACCTGATAATTGTTAATTATTTCACATATCCCCAGGATAATTAGTTTCCTGACAATGGGCTTGGCTGGATTATAATAAAGGGCCCCGTCATAGGTAAGGACCCGGTCTCGGATCTTTTTATCCTTGGATTTCATCCAGCCCAAGGCAAGGTTTTTCCGGGAAAGTATGGAAGTATCTGTGGTGGATAAAATCCGGTATGGATTAATCCAGGCTTCGATGGCCAGGCCTTTTTTGTGGCTGATTTCCACCATGATCTTCAAAGGGTCATAACCGGGGTCTCTGCCCT
>CAMOZD010000244.1 GCA_946630645.1 uncultured Lachnospiraceae bacterium | reverse complement strand
TCCACTCTGTACTTGACGGTTCTTGCTGCTGTGGCAGGTATTCCACTATGAGCAGTCTGATAATACCTATGGTCCCGTGACCCAGCTTTTTGCCGGCCTGGTCCGGGGAGAGGGAGACCCGGCTTCCGCCAGGGAGCTCAGCCTCGGCGCCATTGAAATCCTGGAAAAGGCCAGGGATAACTGCCTTTGATCAGACCGGGACCAGGGTCTTTGATTGGGATAAACTCTCCCCTGAGGACCCGCCGTCAGAAGTATCTATGGAAAAGAGGAAGAATACTATGAATAATCAGCAGGATTTTCTGCAGACAATACTTGAATTAAAAGAATTGGCTTTGACAAAGGGGGGACGGCTTAGTCCCGATGAGATCAGGGGAGCATTTCCTGATATGGATCTTACCGATGATCATATGACTTTCATTAGCTCCTATCTGGCAGGTTATCATATCCTGGTGGAGGACTTCCAGGGTGGGGAAGCCGCCTGGGAGCCGGAGACACAGGAGGAGGATCCCAGAGACCAGCGGCTGGCAGACCTTTATTTGGAGGAGTCCGCCCATTCCGCTACCTTGACAGGCCAGGAAATCAATGACCTGCTGGACAGTCTGGCGGCCGGCCAGGAGGAGGCCAGGGACATTCTGGTGGAAGCCCGGCTGTCTCTGGCGGCAGATCTGGCGGGAGACTACCGTAACCGGGGGCTTCCCTACAGTGATCTGATCCAGGAGAGCAATCTGGGTCTGCTGCTGGCTGTAAGCGATTACCGGCCCGGGTCGGAGGAGTCCTTTGACAGTTTTTTGGAAAGAAGGATCCGCCGGCAGCTGGAAGATGCCCTCAGGGACTATAATGCTTCCTCCAGGCCCGGAGTCAAAATGGCTGACCAGATCAACCGGCTCAATGAGATTTCCTCGGCTTTCGCCAGAGACCATGACAGGGAGGCCAGGGTCGATGAACTGGCCGACCGCATGGGAATCCCTGAGGAGGAGGTCCGGACCCTCATGAAGGCGTCTTTGGACGCGGTGAATCTGCTGGAACACTGATGAGCCACTGGAGGTGAACAGATGAAGTACGACGACCAGATCATTGACGAGGTCCGGGACAGGAATGATATAGTGGATGTGATTGGCAGCTATGTCAGCCTGAAAAGCAGGGGAAGGAATTCCTACTTTGGCCTCTGTCCTTTTCATAATGAGAAATCGCCCTCCTTTCACGTGGACAGAGAGAGGCAGATGTACTATTGCTTCGGCTGTCACCAGGGGGGAAATGTCTATACTTTTTTGATGGAGTACAACCGGCTGACCTTTCCCGAAGCCGTTCAGGAACTGGCTCAGAGGGCAGGAATCAGCCTGCCGGAACAGGAGCAGACTCCCGAGGAACGGCAGATGGCGGATGCCAGAACTGTACTTAAAGAGATGAATAAGCAGGCGGCAATCTATTTTCACTATCTGCTGAAAAGCCAGAGGGGGGAAAAGGCCCTGGCCTACCTGAGGGACAGGGGGCTCACCGATGAGACCATCAGGCACTTTGGCCTGGGCTATGCGGACATTTACCGGGATGATCTCTACCAGTACCTGAAGGCCAAAGGTTACAGCGACCAGCAGATGAAGGATTCCTCCCTGGTTACTATTGACAGTCAGCGGGGGATCTTTGACAAATTTTTTAACCGGGTCATGTTTCCCATTATGGATACCCGCCAGCGGGTGATCGGTTTCGGAGGCCGGGTCATGGGAGAAGGTCAGCCCAAGTATCTCAATTCCAGGGAAACCCTGCTCTTTGATAAGGGCAGAAACCTTTATGGGCTCAACTATGCCAGACGGTCCCGGGAGAACAGTCTGATCCTCTGTGAGGGCTATATGGATGTCATTTCCCTCCACCAGGCAGGTTTCACCAATGCGGTTGCCCCTCTGGGAACAGCATTTACCGAGACCCAGGCTCTGCTGCTGGAGCGCTATACCGGGGAAGTGATCTTGTCCTTTGACAGTGACGGCGCCGGCCGGGATGCGGCCCTCAGGGCCCTGCCCATACTCCGGGAAAATGGTATCAGGGCCAGGGTGCTGTCCATGACCCCCTACAAGGACCCGGATGAGCTGATTAAAGCTGAGGGGCCGGAGGAGTACCGGAAAAGGATCGGTGCGGCGGAGCCGGGCCGGCTTTTTGAAATCAGGATTCTCCATGCCGGTTACAAGCAGAGTGACCCGGACAGCCGGACGGATTTCATCCATGCCGTCTCAAAATATCTGTCCAGGATAGAGGACCCGATCGAGCGGGATAATTACAAGGCTACAGTGTCTAACAAGTATATAATTCCCCATAAGGACCTGGACCGGCTGGTGGACCGCTATGGGCTGTCCTACCAGATGGAACAGGCCAACGAACAGTACCGGAGGAAGCCGGAGACAGAGGAGAGGAAGAAGGAGAAGCAGGATATCCGTAAGAACCAGGCCCAGAGTCTGCTGCTCACCTGGCTCACAGAGGAGCCGGATCTCTATGAAACGATTGCTTCTATTCTCTCGGCGGATGATTTTCTGGATCCGCTCTACCATTCGGTAGCTCTCATGCTTTTCAAGCAGCTGGACAAGGGGGAGAAGGTGAATCCGGCCAGGATCATAGACCAGTTCTCTGACCTGGAGGACCGGGAGAGGACGGCCAGAATATTTAATGCCCACCTGCAATACGCTCCCTCCCAGGAGGAGAAGAGTAAAGCCCTGACAGATATTGTCCGCAAGATCAAGCTGGCCTCCATCGAGGAGGAGATGACCCATACTTCAGATATCCTGCGCTGGCAGGAACTTTTGGGGATGAAGGCCGACATACAGAAATTAAAACTGACCCTTGGTCCGGAAAAAGGAGGGGACCACTGAAGATACGTTAAGAAAGGTAGAAATGTGCATGAAGCGGACAGATTTGTCAAAGAGATTGCAGAGAGTGGCAGATAGTGTGACCGCAGGAGCCAGGCTGGCTGACATAGGTACAGACCACGGTTATATTCCTATTTACCTGCTGGAGCAGGGCATCTGCCCCAAAGCAGTGGCCAGTGATGTCAACAGCGGGCCCCTGGAGAGGGCCAGAGACCATATCATAGAGGCGGGACTGGAGGATAGGATTGCCCTCCGTAAGGGCAGCGGACTTAAGCCTGTTGATGTAAACGAGGTAGATACC
>CAMOZD010000243.1 GCA_946630645.1 uncultured Lachnospiraceae bacterium | reverse complement strand
TTGTCCCGGTTACCGGCTTCATTTCCTTTGGATCAATGGCCTGATCGGCCTCTTCTTCCTGGTGGAAATGGCCATGAATCTATATTTTTGTCCCAGATATTTTCCTGGAAAATCCATCCGGACATGGAGGAAGGAAGGACTGGTCCTGCTGGCCTCCCTGGCCTGCATCCTGACCTTTATGACCGGCTTTCATCTGCTGCATATTTTCCGAAATGATTATGTCCTTGGCTGGAAATGGTATGACAATATCGCCGACAATGGTTTTTTTTACTGTTGGGCTGAAGACTGTCGTAATACTTTATTTCCCTATAAAAGTGATGACCCCTTCCGGGACAATCCTCTTTATGCCCTGGAAAAGGACCTGGGAAATGCCGGGGAAAGGGACCTGGATAAGACCAAAGAAAAGGACCTGGAAAAGACCAAAGAAAAGGACCTGGAAAAGAACAGAGAAATAGACCTGGAAAAACCATCTCTTCTGCCGGATATTATCCTCATTCTCAATGAATCTTTCTATGATCTGAATATCTGTAGTGACATAACTGCGGACAGGGATTACCTGGAGGGCTTCTACTCCATAAACCGGGCCTCCTATGGCTTTGTCAATTGTCCAAACATAGGGGGCAGGACCAATGATTCCGAATATGAGCTGCTGACAGGCTGCTCCATGGACAGACTGAGAGCATCGGCTCCCTTCAATTATCTGGACCTGACCCAGGGACCCAGCCTGGCCCGGCTGCTGGACAAGCTGGGTTATGAAACCACAGCCATGCACTGCGGCCAGCCGTCCATTTACGCCAGGGACAGGGGTTACCGGGACCTGGGCTTTAGCCATGTGCTTTTGGGAGAGGACCAGTTTCATTATTATGGCCGCAATGGGAATAGGGAGTGGCTGGATAAGGATAATTACCGGGACCTTCTGGACCGGTATAAAAAGTCTGGCTCCGGTCCCCGCTTTTTTTACCTGATGACTTATCAGAATCACGGTGGTTATGATCAGAATGACCCAGGTCTTGATACCGTCCATGTCACCGGCCTGGCCGGTCCTCTCCGGGAGGAACTGGATGAGTACCTGTCCAGTGTCAGCCTGTCAGTTCAGGCCTTCCGCTGGCTGATTGCCCGCCTGGCCCATAGCTCCAGACCTGTTGTGGTCTGTATGCTGGGAGACCACAGTCCTCCCTTCCTCAGTCAGCTGCCTGTAAAAAGCAGCGGTCAGAATACGAACCCTGACCAGGATGCGGATGCCGGGAGAGAGGAGATTCTGAGAAGGGTTCCCTATATTGTCTGGTTTAATAAAGCTTTTGCCCTGCAGACCATGGGGAAAGGGCAGGGTGAGGATGGATCAAAGCCTGAGACGGATACAGAGCCTGAGACGGATACAGGGATTGAAGACAGGCCAGGTCAGGGACCGGACCATGATCTGGTGACTGAGTCTCATAGGAAGATCCTGGACATGACAGACTTGACGGCGTTTGTCCTCAGAGATGTGTTCTCATCCTGTCAGCAGGAGACTTCGTCATCAGACAGGGATTAACATTTTCCAGTAAAAGATAAGGACGTCTCTTATCTGTAAGAAAGGAAGCCTGTTTCCTATCAGTGAGGGATGGATTTGATCCCTTATCAATAAGAGATGGACCTTATCCTCTATCAATAAGAGATGGACCTTATCCTCTATCAATAAGAGATGGACCTTATCCTTTATCAATAAGAGGAGAACTATATCTTTTATCAACAAAAGATGAATGGTATCCCTTATCAATGAGAAATGAATTTTACCTCTGCTATATACAGGAAACCATAATAAATTTTATATTTATTTTATAAAAATAATAATAACAGATTGAAATAATCCTTCTTATATAGTATCCTTTAGATAAGAGATTACGCTTTATTCTTACTGTTTTCCGGCTGCTTTACAGTATTTTCTGGCAGAGAGAGGAGAGACCGGATTCACTGTAGGGCTGGTCCCGGAAGAAGAAAGAAAAGAGCTGATCCGCCTGCCCCGCAGGCCTGATTTTGCTAGTTTTGATGACGGAATGACAGGAGGTTACCAATTTAATAACTAACTAATCAAGAGGAGGAGGATATTTATGAAGAGATGGATTGCGTTAGCTGTCAGTGTGATAATGATACTCAGCCTGGCAGCCTGTTCAGGCTCTGGTGCAGGAGATCCTGCCGCTGGTACGGAGCAGGCTACAGAAGCGGCACAAGTGACAACAGAGGCAAAGGTTTCCAACAAAGAGCTGGCGAAAGAAACTGCTGATAATTTCTTTAAATGCCTGTCAGAAGGAGATATTGAGAATTTAAAGACCTATTGCACACCGGAGGTTCAGGATAGTATAGGACTTAATGAACTGGAGAAATCTTTCACTGAGTCATTTTCCCCGACGACCAGTGATGGGGAGGCTTACGTTCCTTCGGAAGAGGCTAAGGCTGTTCTCAACGATGCCGTAAGTACTATTATCAAGGCCTGTGTCGAGAAGTATGAGATCGGAGAGATCGAAGGAGCGGATGACCAGACCAGCTATGATGTACCTGCAACCATGTATGTCAGATCTGTAGATAGCGAAAGTGATTTCGATGTCGATGCAGTCCTTACGGAAGCTCTTACAGAGGATATGATTACTGAGATTACGAGGATTGCCCAGGAAGAAGGCGAGAATGCCATGTATGATTATATGATGGTTAATATGATGCCTAAAATGTTCGAATCGATGGCAGCTGTCATAGAGCAGAAGGAATCCGAGCCTCAGGAGGCCACAATTACGGTAGAAGAGCAGGCCGATGGTACATGGCTTGTCACTAGCACAAGCGGAATGGGTTCCATGGTACCCGGATCCGGAAACAGTACAGAAACCGGAGCCGAGACAAGTACTGGAGAATAGACATTTTCCCTGATCCCGGATATCCTTACCGAGGAGACCCAAAAGCCGCAGGATAATTCCTGATAACAGAGAGCAACAGATGTATAGACTATGATTTTATGGCGCGGTTTGCCGGTTTGACTGGCAGGCCGTGCCTTTTTAGAATTGTAAATACTGAGAATCCCTTTGATGGAAAATGAATTGATTATCCCCTTATTTTAGAGTATTATTTAACTATCTATAATTTACGTGAATATACATGGTCGAAAGGAGAAAATGTATGAGATTAA
>CAMOZD010000242.1 GCA_946630645.1 uncultured Lachnospiraceae bacterium | reverse complement strand
GGTCCCCTTTTTTTCAGCCGGAACATGGACCCTGACAGAAATACGGAGTGGACCAGCGGCAGCTTATCTTCTGACATCCGCCAGCTGGAAGACCGGCTTTATCCTTTCTGCGGCAACGCCATTGAAGCTCTCTGCCTTCCTTCCGGAATACAGACCCTTCACAACGGAGCCTTCTATAACTGCAGAAAGCTGGCCTGCCTGTCCGTGGGACCGGACATCCGGGGAATCGGCAGTGACTGCTTTACCAATAACCGGGTCTTCCACAGACTTGTAATGAGGGCAAACCCCCATAGCAGCCACGGTCTCAGACTACTTTTGGAGCGGCTGGCCCAGGACCTGACCGTCTCTTTCACGGACCCGGAAGGCACTGAACTGTGCTCTCTTTATTTCCCTGAATACTATGAATGGCTCGACGAAATCTTCCCTGCCCACATCTTCAGCCGTACTATAAACGGAACCGGTTTCCGTATGAGAAAATGCTTCCAGGACAACCGGCTGGATTTTGACAAATATGACCAGTGCTTTGAGGCTGCTGTCCGGGAGGAATCCCCGGAGACCTTGTGCCGCATCTGTCTTGGGAGGCTGGTCCGGCCCACCGACTTAAAGGCCGGCGCCAGAAGGCTTTATGAGGAAGCCCTGGAGCAGAG
Organism: uncultured Lachnospiraceae bacterium; assembly: GCA_946630645.1. Classification (GTDB taxonomy): domain Bacteria; phylum Bacillota; class Clostridia; order Lachnospirales; family Lachnospiraceae; genus Anaerobutyricum. Next base: position 2,505 of record CAMOZD010000242.1, on the reverse strand, counting down.
GCTGGGTCCGGCCCTAACCATGTCCATAGAAGAAAAAAACGCTGAAACCCTCTCCTGGCTATGCCGGACCTTTTCCCCTGACAGACGGCTTCTGACCGACAGCCGTAACCTATGTCTTGAAAAAGACTGGAGCCAGGGAGCGGCCCTGCTCATGGAAATGAGCAGGCCGGCAGACCCAAAAAAGCGCTTCAGCTTTGACTAGACTCACCGATCAGACCAGCCAGCCCTCTATGGGACGGAAAGGAAGCGAAAACTAATGGACCCAGTTCTGAAACAATATGAATGGGAGGACTCCATGGCCGCGAGAATCCTCTCCTTAGTGGAAGATGAGCTTTACATGGACTTCCGCTACCTTGACAGTTCCCTGGCTGCCCTGGAACCGGTCTGCCGCAGGGAACTTGTCACCATGGCCACTGACGGCATCCACCTTTTTTATTCTCCCGACCAGCTGCTAAGGGTCTTTCCCTCCAACCCGGTCTTTCTGAACCGGGCCTGCCTCCACCTGCTTTTCCACTGTCTTTTCCGCCATCTCTTTTTCAGAGGGCGAAAAAACCCCCGCCTTTGGAACCTGGCCTGTGATATTACCGTAGAATGGATTATAGATTCCCTGGACCGGCCCACAGTCCGCCGGCCCCTCTCAGGCGTCCGGGTCCGGCTCTACGACCAGTTTTCGAATCAGGGCATCCCTGTCACGGCTGCTTCAGTCTACCACCGGCTCACAGGAGAAAGCGATGAGGAAATGCTCCTCACTTACCAGAAGGAATTCTATGTGGATGACCATCGCTACTGGCCTGGTGACCCATCCGCTTCCCCCTCTGCCGCCAAAGCAGGGAAAAAATGGGAGGAAACCGGCAGAAAAGTATCCCAGGAAATGGACCTTAAGGGGGATGACCCCGACCAGGGCCTGGAATCCCTTACCACCCAGATCAGGGCTGGCAAATCCAGGCGGAGCTATCGGGATTTCCTTAGAAAATTTACAGTGTTGAAGGAGGAAGTTCACAATGATGACGACAACTTTGACCTGTCTTTCTATACCTATGGCCTGTCCCTCTATGGCAACATGCCGCTCATAGAGCCTCTTGAAACCCGGGAGATTACAAAAATCAGGGATTTTGCCATCGTCGTGGACACCAGCTACTCCACCAGCGGCAGCCTGGTCCGCAGCTTTCTGTCCACAACCTTTGCCCTCCTGAAAAGCAGGGACAGTTTCTTTTCCGAAAGCCGTATCCACATTATCCAGTGTGACAATGCAGTCCGGGAGGATCATCTGATCCGGCGGCCGGCTGACCTGGACCGGCTTTTAGAGCAATTTGAATTGACCGGCGGCGGTGGAACCGACTTCCGCCCTGCCTTCTCCTACATAGACCAGCTCCTTGAAGAAGGAGAGCTTTCCCAACTGAAAGGCGTCCTGTATTTTACGGACGGCAAGGGAATTTCCCCCCGCCGGCCTCCGGCCTATACCACCGCCTTCATCTTTGTGGGCAGGGACCCGGAGAGACCGCCGGTCCCGGCCTGGGCCATAAAACTTGAATTGGAAGAAGAGGATTTATTATGAATATAAGAGATGCGAAAAAAGACATCATCCATACCGTTAAGGCCTATCTGGCCAAGGACGGTACAGGCCAGTACCTGATTCCCCGGCTCCGGCAGAGGCCCATCCTGCTCATGGGCCCGCCCGGCATCGGTAAGACCCAGATCATGGAACAGGCGGCCAGGGAATGTGACATAGGCCTGGTTTCCTATACCATCACCCACCACACCCGGCAGAGTGCTGTCGGCCTCCCTTTTATCAGAGACAAGGTTTTCGACGGCCGGGACTTTCAGGTGACCGAGTACACCATGAGCGAGATCATCTGCAGTATCTACCAGTATATGGAAGATACCGGCTGCCGGGAGGGCATCCTTTTTATCGATGAGATCAACTGTGTCTCAGAGACCCTGGCTCCCACCATGCTGCAGTTTCTCCAGTACAAGACCTTCGGCAACCAGGCTGTTCCGGAGGGCTGGATCATTGTCACTGCCGGCAATCCGCCGGAGTACAACCGCAGCGTCCACGACTTTGACTATGTCACCCTGGACAGAGTCCGCCGCATGGATATCGAAGCTGACCTGGACGCCTTCAAAACCTACGCCAGAGAGGCCGGACTCCACCCCTTTATCCTCAGCTATCTGGAGCTGAGACCCCAGAATTTTTACAGGACAGAAAATGATGTGGACGGTATCCAGTTTGTCACAGCCAGGGGCTGGGAGGACCTTTCTGCCCTGATCAGAACCTACGAGTCCCTCTCCCTGCCTGTGGACCGGTCCCTGATCCGCCAGTTTCTCCAGCATGATGATATTGCCCTGGATGTGGCTGCCTATTATGACCTCTACCAAAAGTACCGGAAGGAATATGATATCAGTCTCATTCTCCAGGGCAAGGCTCCCACAGACATCCACAGACGGCTCTTTTCCGCCTCCTTTGACGAGAAACTCAGCTGCGTCGAGCTTCTGGTCAGCGGTCTT
>CAMOZD010000241.1 GCA_946630645.1 uncultured Lachnospiraceae bacterium | reverse complement strand
TTTGACGAAGTGACCCATGAGATGTACTGCACGCAGTATTATGAGAACCTGGGTGTAAAGCCACAGGATATCATTGACAATACCGGGTTCCAGATCGATGTATCCAAAGCTGTACCTTTTGAGCTTCCCACTGAAGAGGAACTGGAAGTGCTGCGCAGGATTGATAAGGATAAGGTGTTTATCGGATAATCAGTTTCCCGCATTCTTAAGTCATGGTAATTCTGTCTTCCTAATTATAAACATCCCGACCGGGATTTCAGGCCCGGCCGGGATGTTTTGTGATATGAGTTCACGAATCTGTATACTTTCGATATTTTCGAAGATAAGTGGCCGGATCCATACTGAGGAGGCGGGCGGCCTTTCGAATACTTTGACAAGAGTCATAGGCATTTATGATATAGCGTGCTTCGATAGATTCGATGATTTCTTTTAAGTTTACACTAGAACTAAAATCAGGAGTATACTGCAATGTATCTGCAGTAATAGTGTTCGTGGTATCTGACTCGGACGATGCGATTGTTTCCTTCATACTGGTGTCATATCCGGTGGAGGAATAATGGTGCAGTTCCCGTCTGACCCTGCCTTCTGATATGACCGGATGCTGGCTCATGATGGCGGTACGCTCCACGATATTTCGTAATTCACGGATATTTCCGGGCCAGGGATACGAGAGAAAAACATTATAGGCATCTTCATCGAAACACTTTTTCATATCATACTTTGAGCAGATTCTTCTCAGAAAAAAATCTGCCAGAGGGCGGATGTCTTTTTTTCGGTCTCGCAGTGGAGGTAAATGCAGCGGAATCACATTCAGCCTGTAATAAAGATCTTCACGGAACAGATTAGCTTTTACCATTTCACGAAGATCCCGGTTGGTCGCACAGATCAGGCGGACGTTAACTTTAATGGGCTTTGTTCCGCCAATCCTGGTAATTTCCTGTTCCTGGATAACACGAAGGAGCTTTACCTGCAGATTGAGCGGTAGTTCTCCGATTTCATCCAGGAACAGAGTACCCTTATCGGCAGCCTCGAACAGTCCCGGATGTCCTCCTTTTCGTGCACCAGTGAAAGCACCATGTTCATAGCCAAAGAGTTCACTTTCAATCAGGTTTTCTGGGATAGCTCCGCAATTGACTTTGATGAAGGGCATATGGCTGCGCCGGCTTTGAGAGTAGATCTTTCTTGCAATTTCCTCTTTCCCGGTACCAGTCTCTCCGGTAATCAGGATGGTTTCCTCTATGACAGCAATCCTTTCCACCAGATTCAGGACTTCCTGCATTCTCGGATCCTGTGCAATCAGGGTCACGCGCTCCTTGTCATCCAGTTCATTTCGCAGATGATTAAGTGCGACCAGGTATTTCTCGTTGTCATATTCTATGTCATTGAGTTTTTGCCGCAGGGATGCCAGAACAGAAATATCTCTTACAATCCCAATGACGTTTTTTACATTTCCTTTTGTGTCAAGGATAGGTGTACCAGAGACCAGAACGGTCTTATTCGTACGAAGCATGACCTGGTCGATGGTAATTGCCTTTTTGCTTTCCAGAACCAGCTGGCCGATGACGGGGAGCTGGGTAAGACTGGAAAGGTCTTTGATTGGGCGGCCGAGAATGTTCTTCCTTGATTCCCCTAATATAGCTTCATAAGATTTGTTGACATGCAGGACTGTCCCATTCTGGTCGATCATGAAAAGACCGTCCGGGATGTTCTCGAATATATCGAGGTATTCCTGACAGGTTTTTTGAAGGTCGTTCATTGGAGTGACTCCTTCCTATATAGTAGAGTTCCTGGATTGCCAGACAGATGTCTTTTAAAAGCAGAAATGACTGGTATGAAGGCTGTATGATGTTTTATAAACAAAACGCCAGACAAAATGTTTTATTAACGAAACATATATATGTTTCTATTATAAAACATTCAAGAAGGAAAGTCAATTTTTTAAGTCTGAAAGCAAGGCATATTGAGGCTGAAAAAGGCCCTTGCAGGAGCATTTTGCATTAATATCATAAAAAAACGATTTCACTGAAGGCTTGGCATGCATCTTGCATATATAAAGATATAAATAGCTTTTATAGGAGGAAAGAACATGAAAACAACAAATCCAAGTTACAGATGGGTTATTTTGATCATCAATTTTCTCGCATGTGCCATGGCCTATGCAGGATTGACGATTTGGAGCATGGCATCCGGTGATTTGGCAGCGACATTCCAAATCTCCAGCGTACAGGCAAGCCTGGGTTCCGGACTATTTATGGCAGGCTATGCAGTTGGCAGCTTTGTAATGGCAAACCTGGCTCCGAAGATTGGTTTCCGCCCCTGTGGTGTTATCGGTTTGGGATTGATGGTAATTGGAACATTCATTATTCCGGTATCTCCGAGTTATGCATTGATTTTGCTGGCAAGATTCATGCAGGGTTGGGGCATTCTCTGGCTTGTAGGCGTAAACAGTAGTATCGCCTGGTTCCCGTCTCGTCAGATAGGTCTGGCTTCCGGTATCGTAGGCGGCGGTCTCACACTAGGAATTGGAATCGGCGGATGGGTAGCCACCGCTCTGATTAGCGCAACAGGGTCCTGGCAGGCAGCTTTTAAGACCTGGGCAATCATCCTCCTGGTATTCACGATCATTTGGGCAATTCTTTTCAGAGAACCGTCAAAGAATATGTATCCCGAAGATGCGCCTGCGACGGTGACAGCCAGCAACGCAAAGGCTGTAAATCCTTATAAGACAATTGCCGGATGGCTCTGCATTTTTGTGCTTTTCCTGGATTGCTGGCAGCTGATTGGTTTCAACTCCATCATGGCAAGTTTCCTTCAGGTAAAAGGCTATTCTGCAGCACAGGCAGCTTCCGCACTGCTGGTTGCAGGCCTGATCGGTATTGTTGCAACACCTATTGGCGGTATTGTTTCTGACAATCTTGTTAAGAAGGGTATCATTCCGCTCAAAGCAAGGGCTTACACACAGGGTATCCTGGGATTCCTGGTAGCTGCAATTTCCACATTCATCTTCCCGTTCCTGGCTCCAGTATCTTATGGAATGGCAATTCTGATGTCTCTTCTTTGTGGCTGGGGTATTCCCGTTGTTAATGCAACATCCGGTGCACTTCCGGTTGACCTTCTTAAGGATCCTGAAGCCGGCGGCAAGCTGTTCGGTGGTACGATTCTGATTGGT
>CAMOZD010000240.1 GCA_946630645.1 uncultured Lachnospiraceae bacterium | reverse complement strand
GCCCTGGGTAAGCCGGAGTCCCGGATTACTCATGTGACAGACCGCAAGGGCCACGATATGCGCTATGCCATCGATCCGACCAAGATCCATGATGCCTTGGGCTGGCTGCCGGAGACCATGTTTAAGGACGGTATCAAGAAGACGATCCAGTGGTATCTGGATAATAAAGAGTGGTGGGAGAGAATTATCTCCGGAGAGTACCAGAAATATTTTGACGCAATGTATGGAGAAAGATTGAAGGACGCGAAATAATGATGAAAGTATTAGTGACAGGTGCAAAGGGCCTTTTGGGCAATGATGTGATGGATGCCCTGAAAAAGAGAGGGCATGAGGCAGTGGGTGTGGATATCCAGGAGCTGGATATCACAGACCAGGACGCTGTTATGGCATGTTTTGAGGCAGAGAAGCCTGACGCTGTTATTCACTGTGCCGCCTGGACTGCGGTTGACGCGGCAGAAGAGGAAGCCAACAGGGAGACCTGCCGCCGGGTGAATGTGGATGGGACCAGGCATGTGGCCATGGCCTGCAAGGCGATCGGGGCCAGGATGCTTTATCTGTCCACCGACTATGTTTTTGACGGTCAGGGCAGCAGACCCTGGGAGCCGGATGATCCTGTTTCCGCGCCTCTGAATTTTTATGGTTTGACAAAGTATGAAGGTGAGCAGGCGATTGTGGAGAATATCAGCTCCTTCTTTATCGTCCGCATTGCCTGGGTCTTTGGTGTCAATGGCAAGAATTTTGTCAGGACCATGGTGAATCTTGGCAAGACCCATGACAGGCTGACAGTGGTCAGTGACCAGATCGGTACACCAACCTTTACCTATGATCTGGCCCGCCTGCTTGTCGATATGATTGAGACCGACAAATACGGATATTACCATGTGACTAATGAGGGAGGCTATATTTCCTGGTATGATTATGCCTGCGAAATCTTCCGCCAGACAGGGCAGAAGGTAGAAGTAGTGCCGGTAAGCAGCGCCGAGTATGGAGCCCAGGCAGTAAGACCCTTCAACAGCCGGATGGATAAAAGCAAGCTCAGGGAGATGGGATTTCAACCTCTGCCTGACTGGAAGGATGCCCTGCACCGCTATCTGGACCAGGAGGGAGACCTCTGACAGGCGATGACATTTTCCGTTACAGGGAACCTGTACGGATATCATGACAGAGCGCAGGACATAGGATGTGGTCCTTACGTTTGCCAAAAGGCGAAAGGAGAATGTGAAATGAGAAGCACAGGAATAGTGAGAAAGCTCGACTCCCTTGGAAGAATTACCCTGCCTATGGAGTTGCGTAAGAGCTTTGATATCGGTGAGAGAGAGCCTCTTGAGATTTTTACGGAGGAAGACCGGATCATTATTAAAAAGTATAACCCAAGCGATATTTTCACCGGAAAGTGTGAAGACCTGATTGAGTACAAGGGAAAGAAGGTTTCCAGGGATTCTATCAGGGAGCTGGCCCGCATAGCCGGCTTCGATATCGTTGAGTAGTCTCCTGTCAACTGACGGAGACCCGGCCGCTGATTCTTCACATGACATTAATGAGGGGACCGGGCATACGGTTCCTGATCATCCAAGACATATAAAAACTCCTGAGACATGTCCGGCCTGTAAACCGGATATGTTTCAGGAGTTTTTTAATTACTGGTTAAAGATTGTTATTCCCTGCTTATTGTTGCTTCAAGTCATGGGACGGCTGTTTTCCTGCAGCTCTGATTTCATCTTTTTATTCAGGAATCAGTTGCCGCTTCCATCAGTAGGGCTGTCACTGCTGCTGTAATCTGTGTAGGCAGTGCCCTCCTGGGTCGGGTAGTCAGAGGGTCCGGGATAGGCCTGACCGGAACTGGTGGTCTGGCTTCCTGCGGCACCGGCATAACCGTCGCCGGAAGGAGTGTCAAAGCGGACGTTGTCGCCCCGCCTCTTAGCTCTCCGTCTGGCGCTTTCCCGGCGTTTCTCTTCTTTTTTCTCCTTCTTTGCCTTCTCCTGCTTGCCTTCCTTCATGGTAGTGAGGAACTGGACAAGAATACCAAGGGCACATAAGCCTGCGGTGATGGCTAAGAGAATATAGTTGGAAACATTGAAGCCCACACCCAGCTTGGCGATCTGGTTCATGGCAACGATAGCTCCGGCAATGGCGGTGACTACGATTACAACCGGTCTGCGGTATCTGGCACAGAGGAGTCCGGCGATGACAAAGAGAACACCAGCCACAATATAGATCAGAAGCTCAAGGAGCTGGGTGTCAGGAGTAGGAACAATCATGAGCAGGGCCAGGTCTACGACAAATCCGGCAAACAGGAACACACCAACAGGGTAAACGAGATAGGCGATGGCCGCCACCAGAACACCAGCTAAAAAGGCAATCAGAGCGGGGTACAGGACCGGCGTAGGGATGAACTGCAGGGCGATGTTGTAGGCTGCGATGAAGCCAATCAAAAAGCCGATCAACAGGGTCCAGGACTTCATGAATTTATAACCAAACAGACACTGCAGCAGTGCGAGTGCCATGATGATAATGGTTCCGTTCTCGCCAAAACCGGCTATGAGATCTGCGGTTTGTTTAAGCATAATTATTTCCTCCTTCAAATGACGGTCTCCATGTCCGCTCCCTGTGGAAACCATGTTTTTAAACAGTATTGTTATTATAATTATAATATAAAATCCAAAGGGATTCAATGCTTGCATAAGCTCTTAATAAGAAATATAATGGTAGTATTCCTGTGCTTTTGGTATTTGGAATACATAAATATACTTGGGAGACAGTTACCGGAAGCTTTAGCCGGAGTGCTCCCGGTAAAAAGAAGTAGAAAAGGAGCTTATAATTATGGCCTGGTATGACAATGCAGTATTTTATCACATTTACCCGCTTGGACTTTGCGGATGTCCCCATGATAACAAGGGAGAAAAGGGGAACCATTTCGGAAAGCTCAATGAATGGGCAGAGCATGCAGCGAGGATAGGCTGTACGGCAATCTATATGGGACCGCTTTTCGAGTCTGGCTCCCACGGCTATGACACGACTGATTACAGAAAGGTGGATGGCAGGATCGGGACTAACGATGATTTTAAGGGCTTCGTGGCCAACTGTCACCAGCTGGGAATGAAGGTCATCGTAGACGGCGTCTTTAATCATACAGGCAGGGATTTCTTTGCCTTCCGTGACCTGAAGGAGAAG
>CAMOZD010000239.1 GCA_946630645.1 uncultured Lachnospiraceae bacterium | reverse complement strand
CATTGAGAATTCCTCAGCCGGAGACGTGACAGGGGTCTATGACATCCTGCTCTATAATGACGTCTGCATTGTCGGCGAGGTCTTTGTAAAGGTGGAGCACTGTCTTCTGGGTGTCAAGGGCAGCAAGCTGTCTGAGATAGAGGTGGTCATATCCCATCCCCAGGGCCTGATGCAGTGTGCGCCCTACCTTGAGAAGCTGGGTGTGGAGCAGATTAGTGTGGAGAACACGGCTATCGCCGCTGAGAAGGTGGCTATGGACCATCAGACCCGCCAGGCGGCAGTAGCCAGCAAAAGGGCAGCCGAGCTTTACGGCTTAGATATTCTGGAGGAAAATATCAACTTCGAATCCTCCAATGTGACCCGGTTTGTTATTATTTCCAAGAAAAGGCAATATACTTCCCACGCCGATAAAATCAGTATCAGCTTCTCCCTGCTTCATGAGAGCGGCACTCTTTACAATATCTTATCCCATTTCCTTTATAATGATTTGAACCTTTCACACATTGAGTCAGTTCCTCTGCCGGAGAAGCAGTGGGAATATCGTTTTTATATTGACATTACCGGCAATCTTCATGATAATGCGGTAAAAAATGCCCTCCAGGGTGTCCGGTCAGAAGTTGCTGATTTTAAAATTCTCGGCAATTATTAATAGAATTTTTTTCCTGGATAAGACATGAAGTAACAGGCAGACCACCGGGTCTGCAGTCAGGATAGATATTATGGGAAGAACAGTCAGAAACAGAAGAAAAAAAGAAGTGAAAAAAACAAGCCCTGTAAGTATTTTGCTGCGGACCTTGGTCAGCGTATGTCTGCTTGTAACGGGGATCTATCTCTGTACTCATTTTATGGAGTATCAGAAGAACGCCTCCAACCAGGTGAACAAATACCGTATAGACCAGGTGGCCATGATCAGTGAGGGCAGCGTGATTCAGCAGAAGTTCCAGGCCAGGCACAAGCATCTTAAAACTGTGAAGGTCTATTTCGGAAACGATTACGCCGGGACGGCCACGGGTGATGTGGTCCTGGAGATCGTGGATGAGGCTACGGGTAAGAGTCTGGCAGCTCTCAGGGAGCCCATCAAGGACCTGGTCAACTATGATTATACAGAGTTTAAGACGGACCTGCAGATTGAGAAGGGTCATTACTACTATATTAAGCTTACCAGCAGTGGTGCGGAATCCGGTAAGGAGCCCCTGGTATTCCAGTGGTCTACCAGGGAAAGCGGATTTAAAGACAAAATGACTGTAAACCAGATTCCCCAAAGGAAATATCTGGTAGCCAAGTTTTATTATCCGGTTACGATTTACCGGCAGTGGGCTGGTATAATACTGGCTGTGGCCGTGCTGATCCTCCTGCTTTGGCTCCCCATTCCCCTCCCTGAAAAGCTAAAGACATGGATTGGCTACCTGATGACCCTGGCAGCCCCCCTCTTTACCTTCTGGATGGTGGAAAGATTTACAGATAACCTGCTGAAAAGCTTCAGGCCGGCGGAATTCGCCCTCAATCTGCTGCTGTACTATATGTTTTTCGGCCTCCTCTACCTGGTTTTTTATTCCAGGCGACTGGCGGTTACTCTGGGTATAATAATCTGGTATGTTATCGGCCTTGGCAACTATTTTGTACTGATTTTCAAGGGAGCGCCCATTATTCCCGCTGACATAATGTCTGCCTCCACCGGCTTTTCGGTGGCGGCCAATTATAACTATTCTGTCCAGCCTGTCTTTATATGGAACGCGATTTTTGCTTTACTTTACTGCTTTATTCTCTGGAGATGTCCGGCCAGGAAGCACCTGGGCTGGAAGCCCAGGCTGGTCATGGCCGCCCTGATTCTCGGGGCCTCGGTAATCCTTGGCCATTTCATCATAGAGCAGAAGACTTTGAAGAGCTATGGAATCAAGAATAATGTCTGGGACCAGAAAAAGGGATATGCCAAAAACGGCCTCTTTTTTGGTTTTGTTCTCAACCTGAACTCCCTGGTTCAGGAAAAACCCTCCGACTACTCCGTGGAGGCGGCCCAGACCATTGCCGCGAGATATGAGGAAGCCTTTGCCAATGAGGCAGAGCCGGACAAGCGGGGCAGGCTGGAGCCCAAAAAGAAAAAGAAGCCTAATGTAATCTGTATTATGAATGAGGCCTTATCCGATCTTCATGTGGTGGGAGATTTCTCCACCAACCAGGATTACATGCCCTATATTCACAGTCTTAAGAAGAATACCATCAAGGGTGACCTCTATATGTCTATTTTTGGGTCCGGAACCTGTAATTCCGAGTTTGAATTCCTGACCGGCGACAGTATGTCCTTCCTGCAGAGTGGTATCATAGCCTATACCCAGATCATAGATGGGCTCCTGCCCAATATTACCTACACCTTGCAGCAGCAGGGCTACGGTCCGGCCCTGGCCCTCCATCCTTATCTGGCCAGCGGCTGGAACAGGCCTGAGGTATATAAAGAGATGGGATTCTCCCATTTTTACAGTGAGAGTGATTTTGTCAATCCTCTTATGTATAGAAAATATATCTCAGACCAGTCCGACTTTGATAAGCTCATAGAACTTTATGAGCAGCGTGAGCAGAAGGATAAGCCTTTCTACCTGTTTACGGTGACCATGCAGAACCATGGAGGTTTTGACAAGACTTACAGCAATTTCACCAATGATGTGGTAATCACTGATAATCATCAGAATGATACGGCTGACCAATATCTGTCCCTGGTGAAGAAGAGTGATGAGGCTTTCCGCAATCTGACCGCTTATTTCAGCAAAGTGGAGGAGCCTACGCTGATTCTTATGTTTGGAGACCACCAGCCGGCTGTAGCCAGTAGTTTTTACGACGGCCTCTTCGGCAAATCGGCGGCAGACCTGTCCAGCCAGGACCTGATGAAAAAGTATCAGGTGCCCTTTGTTATCTGGGCCAACTATAATATTAAAGAGACTGAGATTGACAAGATGAGTGCCAATTATCTCAGCGCCTACATGATGAAGGAAGCGGGTCTGGAGCTGACTCCTTACCAGAAGTTCCTTCTAAAGCTTCATGAGAAGCTTCCGGTCCTTACGGCCATGGGCACCATTGACAAGGATGGCAATTTCTATGAAAGCGCCCTGGATTCTCCTTACCAGGACATGGTCAAGGAGTACCAGATCATGCAGTACAACAATTTGATTGATACGGATA
>CAMOZD010000238.1 GCA_946630645.1 uncultured Lachnospiraceae bacterium | reverse complement strand
GACCAGGACCTGGCCATCCAGCAGGAAGGCAAGGAAAAAAGGAAAATCGCCCAGGCCGAACTGGCCCAAATCGAGAACCAGCTGCGGCAGAAGCTGCTGGAGGCATCGAAGAAATAAAGATGAGCTGGCGGTAAACAGGGATAATGTGGTATATAATTAAGATCTTGTCGTATTAACGATAATTAATGATTTGAAGATGATGAGGGGAAACTATGGTCTATAAGATTCACACCGGAATCTTGTTTCAGGAAATCTGTGGCAGGTCTTTTCTGATCGCTTTACGCCCGGCCAGGGAAGACTGCCCTCCTATCCAGGAAATCAATGATTACGGAGCTTTTTGCTGGAAATATCTGGAGCAGGGATTGGACACAGAAGACATACTGGCTGCCATTGCCAAAGAATATAAGGTTCAAAAAAAAGATGCTCTTGAGGGATTGACAGCTTTCATTGATCAATTGGAAATGCGCCATTTTCTGTTTCCAGTTAAGAAGTCATAAGGATATGGGGGATTAATTTGAATAATATAGAACATCATTTTCTGAGAGTTTTGAAAGCATCCTTATATGGGGAAAACATCAGCATAACTGATGAGAATATCAATGATGGTCAGTTTTTTCAGCTGGCCCGCTTTCAGAATGTTCTTCCCCTGGTTTTAGAAAGCTTGTCCGGCGGCAGAAAAGAAACAGCAAGTGCTAATCCTTATAGTGATGATTCCCTCAGCAACAGTGATTATAAAAAAGCAAGTGATTACTCCGTCAACCAGGTTCTAACACAGATTTGCCGTTTGGACGACTTTTTAAGACTATATCAATTTCTTAAGAAAAGCCAACTTGAACCTGTCCTGGCAGGAGGTCTGGCTGTAAGTTGCTGCTATCCCTGGCCATATCACCGGATTTACAAAGATGAGCTGCTGTTAATAGAAAAGGATAAAGCCTTACTTTATCATAAGGCCCTACTGGATTGGGGACTGAAACAGGTTTTCCCTGATCAGGATATAGAAAAAGAGGATGAAATTCATTATAAAGAGCCTCACAGCAAGCTTTATATCAAGATTCGTAAGAGGCTTTTTTTACCGGAAGAAGGAATCTTTGACGACTTATGTCCTTCCTTTGAGGATGTAATGGAAAAAAAGGTTAAAATAAGAACCTATATGCCTGCTGATAATAAGCAACTTGATCCTGAGTATATAAGCTGTATAAATCCCAGTCATCAATTCCAGGATCTTTTCTGTCGTACTCTCAAGTTTTATCCTGGGCCAGGTTTTACGATAAGTCATATTTGCGATCTTCTTATCTACGGTGAGACCTATTTTCAAGATATTGATTGGGACTATATCAGAAAGGTAATACAAGAAAGTCAGGGAGAAAAGTTATTCAGTTTGATTTTAGCTACGGGTGTCAAATATCTTCTCAAAGAAGATGCAAGAATGACCAGTCTATCAGCAGAGTGGAGAACAGACCAAAAAGAACTTGATTCTTTTTTAGAGAATATTTTTGAAGACAGCCTTTATCGCATCAATAAAAACTATGAGAAGACCTACCACAAACCTTTCAAAAATGTAATGAGAAAAATAGCCGCCGGTCCCCTGTCAGGACTGGGACGACTAATATGGAGTTCGATTTCAGAGTTTCAGCGTTGCTACTATAATATTAAGTGGATGATTCAAGGTTATAAAAAACCAGATAGAGAGGAAATCGCTTTTGTCAGGGAAAATGTTACCTTTATTTACAAGTCTTTTAACCGCCAGAATCTGGCCAGGGGACTCTACAGAAATATTCAGTCCATGTATCCCGGAGTAAGGGTGATTATAGCAGATGACAGCCAGGTTCCTTTGGAAATCCAGGAGAAGCAGGACCATCTGGAGATCATACACCTGCCTTTTAACAGTGGTCTCTCCAAAGGACTTAAGAAAGCTCTGGCCCGGGTAAAGACTCCCTATGTCATGAAGTTAGATGATGATATGGTATTAACAAGGCACACTCAAATAGGCAGCCAGCTGGACTTTCTTATCCATCATCCAGAAATTGATCTGGTGAGTTTTGGCTATATAACCACTATAAGATGCCTTCCTGCTCAAAAGGTTTGGGAAACTTATTATGCCATAACAATGGACGAAGTGGCAGACAGATTAAAGCTTCCCCATCTATATAAAATTGATGAAAGCCATGTCGTACTGGCCAAGGGACCAAATATTTTTCTGGCAAGAACGGACAAGCTGCGCCAGCTAGGTTACGATGAAAAGATTCGCATGCTGGATCATGCCGAACTTTTCCACCGGGCTGCAGGGGTGCTAACTACGGTCGGCGCTTTAGATACGATCCTCTTGCACCGGCATAATATGTTTAATCCCTCCTATGAAGCCTATCGCAGCGATTTCCATGGAGACATAGAGTATATAAAAGAAAAACATAAGGATAGCCTTTAATCTGAATATCATTAGCCAGGAAATCATTTACGATTATTTACTCTTAAAAGCCTTATTCCCTAGTCCATAACAGATTAAAATTCGTCTTTATCGATAACATGCGAAATCCAGGACACAAGCTACTTAAAAGCTTTCTTTTAAATCATATCCTTGTCAAGGACTTGCCGGATCCAGGCTGTTACCAGATCCAAAGCCTGGGCATTTTTTCCGGAATTCAAAACAATATCTGCCCTAAACCTGGTAGGCTCCACATAATGATAATGCATAGGCTTTACGGTCGTCAGATACTGGTCTATAATCCCCTCCAGGTCCCTGCCTCTTTTCCTGACATCCCGGACAATCCTGCGGAGAACCCTTTCATCAGCATCGGCATCTACGAAAATCTTCAGATCAAAAAGATCACAGAGTCGGGAATCGGCCAGGGCCAGGATGCCCTCCACCAGAATAACCGGCCTGGGCTCTATCAGGGTCAGCTGGTCTGACCGGTTATGGACATTGAAATCATAAACAGGACAGGATATTGTGTGTCCTTCTTTCAGAGCCAGCAGATGTTCAAGCAGCAGGTCTGTCTCAAGGGAATCCGGGTGATCATAATTAGTCAGGACCCTCTCCTCAGGAGAAAGGCCTGACTGGTCCTTATAATAATTATCATGGTAAATCACGGCAATATGGTCAGGAAATCTCTCCTGAAGCCGCCTGGTAAAGGTAGATTTCCCCGATCCTGAACCTCCTGCTATGCCAATAATATGTACATTCAT
>CAMOZD010000237.1 GCA_946630645.1 uncultured Lachnospiraceae bacterium | reverse complement strand
AAGCAGGTTTTCCTGGTCCAGACCGGAGCAGGAGATAATGTCGCTGACTTCCAGCCTGCCCTGGGTTAGGGTGCCGGTTTTATCAAAGGCGATGATATTCACCTTGCCCATATTTTCCAGGGCCTGACCGGACTTGATGATTACTCCTTGTTTTGTTGCCTGGCCGATGGCGGCCATGATGGCCGTGGGTGTGGCCAGGACCAGGGCGCAGGGGCAGAAGACCACCATGACCGTGACAGCCCTTACGATGTCACCGGTGAAGATATAAGCCGCGACAGCGATCAGCAGGGCCACCGGCACCAGCCAGCTGGCCCAGATGTCGGCGATGCGCTGGGTGGGAGCCTGGTTTTTTTCCGCATCTTCCACCATGCGGATGAGTCGCTGTAAAGAACTGTCTTCCCCGACCTTTGTGGCTTTAAAATCGATAGAGCCGAAGCGGTTGATGGTGCCGCTGTAGACCTGGTCTCCGACCTCCTTGTCCACAGGGAGGCTTTCTCCGGTCATAACTGATTGGTCCACGGAACTTTGGCCATGGCTGATAATTCCATCCACAGGGATAGTCTGGCCCGGGAGGACCCGCACCAGGTCTCCCACCCGGATATCCTGGACCGGGACGGTGTATTCTTTACCTTCTCTGATTACCAGGCCGGTCTTGGGGCTGAGGGCGATTAGGTTCTTAAGGCCCTTTCTGGCCCTTTCTGTGGTCATATCTTCTAATAGGGCACCGATTTCCATGATAAAGGCCACTTCGCCGGCCGCAAAAAGGTCTCCGATAAAGATAGCCGCGATCATGGCCAGGGAGATCAGCAGGGCCGAGGAGATCTTGCTGATGCCCTTATTGTAGATGATCCGCCAGAGGGCCAGGAAGAGGAGGGGCAGGCCGCAGATGATGATACAGACCCAGGCCAGTTTCTCCCCTGCCGGATAACCCAGGCGGGGGAGGGCGAAGGAAGCGATTAAAAAGAGCCCTGCCAGGATGGTCATGGGCCAGCCGGCAAGAATATCATTGATTTTTTTGATCATATTTGCCTCCTGTTGACATATGGATTAACCAAACTTATAATTTGACACATAACGAACACTCTGTTCATTTATGATTATAATGTTCTGGATTTTTCCGGACAAGAAGCAGACGACTGACAAAGTTCATTACTGAACATTTTGGGACAAATGTCCGGGAGGTAGCATGGACAGAAGACAGAAAAAAACCAGGCAGGCTATCTATGAAGCCTTTACCGGCCTGCTGGAGGAAAAAACCTATTCCAATATTACGGTGAAGGATATTATAGACAGGGCAGACATAGGCAGGAGTACTTTTTACTCCCATTTTGAAACCAAGGATGAATTGCTAAAAGCGCTCTGCTCTGATATTTTTGACCATGTATTTGCGGAAAACCTGACCAGGGAGACCACCCATGATTTCTCCGGCAGGGAAAAGAACCTGGAGGATGAGATCACCCACATTTTGTACCATCTCAAGGACAGCAGTTATCTGAAGAGGATTCTGTCCTGTGAGAGCGGGGAGATGTTTATGCGGTTTTTTAAGGGTTACCTGGAGAAAATATTTGAAGGAGAGTTGGAGAAGACTAAGACCCATGTACCCAAGTCCTACCTGCTCCACCATATGGTCTGTGATTTCGCTGAGACAGTTAGGTGGTGGATGAATCATGAGTCCTATTCCCCGGAGCAGGTGGCCTGCTTTTTCCTTTCCACCACACCCTTCCAGTGACAGGAATGTTTATGAGGACCGGAGGAAGATTGGACGATCCCTCCATCGGGCAGGAAAAAGAGATCAGGACAAAGCCAATAAGAAGCCAGTCAGGTCAAAGGATGCATTACATGATAATTTGATAATAACAGTAGCTTGAAAACAGGCAGTAAAGAATAAAGATAACTTAAGAAATATTTTCCATAAAGAGAGGAGAGAAGTACAGAGATGACCATGAAGATCAGGAAGGTCCGGGCCCTCTATTTCAGCCCGGCGGGAAGCAGCGGGAAGGTTACAGAATACATAGCGTCCCATATAGCAAAGAGTCTGGGACTGCCCTGGGACAGCCTTAATTTCACCCTGCCGGAGGCAAGAAAGACCGGCTATGATTTTGGGTCTGACAGCCTGGTGGTTTTGGGCCTGCCCACCTATGCCGGCCGGATTCCAAATAAGATCCTCCCCTTTATCCAGGACCATTTAAAAGGGGAGGGGACACCGGCAGTGAGCCTGGTCACCTTCGGCAACCGGAACTTTGACAGTTCCCTCACAGAACTGGTGGAAGAGATGGAGAAAAATGGATTTAAGGTTTGCGCAGGGGCGGCCTGGCCCTGCCGTCACGTTTTTTCAAAATCCCTGGGGGCCGGACGGCCGGACCAGAATGACTACAGAAAGATGGAGGACTTTGCCCGGGAGCTGGCTTTACGACTGGAGACCTTTTACCGGGAGTCAGCGGACGGGGACAACAGGACCTGGCTTCCTCCCTTAATCCGGGATGGGGAGCCGGTGGCGGCCTATTATGTCCCCAAAGGGGAGGACGGGCAGCCGGCCAGGTTTTTAAAGGCCAAACCAAAGACAGACCTGTCAAAATGCAGCGGCTGCGGCATCTGTGCCCGGGTCTGTCCTATGGGCTCCATATCAGACCAGGATTATTCGGAGGTTCCCGGTATCTGTATCAAGTGCCAGGCCTGCCTGGTAAAATGTCCGGAAGGAGCTAAGTATTTT
Organism: uncultured Lachnospiraceae bacterium; assembly: GCA_946630645.1. Lineage (GTDB taxonomy): Bacteria > Bacillota > Clostridia > Lachnospirales > Lachnospiraceae > Anaerobutyricum. The sequence goes on along the minus strand of CAMOZD010000237.1, from coordinate 473 downwards.
GACGACCCTGCTTTTCTGTCCCATGTCAGGATGCTGGAAAAGAATTTCACAGAACCTGGGCACGAGGAGTGCTACTGGGGCAGGCTGGTCTAATGGGACTTGGGATTTGCTGCGGCCGTGTGCAGGCTGGTCCGGGGGAAAGATGGCCTGGCAGAGATGTTTGTTTCAGCTTTGGCCGGTAGTGGGCTGTTTATGGAAGTACTTATATGAGGTTTCCATTTTCAAACCTTTGTGATAGGATTGAAATGTAAGGAGGAGATGATATCCCTTCTGGGATTCTTCAGAGGGATTGATGGGGAAAGCCGGCCGGCCTTCAGGCAGACTGGATTAAAGGAGAGAAGACAGAATATGGAAATGCTTATGATTGGCAAGGCCCTTTTAGATGCCAGGGAGAGAAGTAATATGACCCAGGAGGAGCTGGCCCACAATGTGGGTGTGCCCCTTCAGGATATAAAAAAATGGGAAAAGGGGAA
>CAMOZD010000236.1 GCA_946630645.1 uncultured Lachnospiraceae bacterium | reverse complement strand
CACTGCTCGGTTATGCTGTCCCCGGTGGACACGGATATTTTCCGGAGACTCCGGATTAATATGACCTGTGAACCCAGGTACCAGGACAGTAAGCGGATATTCTACCGCTAACCGGCCTGCATGAGACAAAATTACATGAGTAACCAGGCTTAGGCCTGTTTATACAAAATAAATCTAAAATGGAAAAGTAACCAGCTTTCAGCTAACCGGGGCCTGACCTTCCACGAACGGACAAGAATGGTCTGTTTGAGGAGGGGCCGGTGGTCCGGATGATAAAAGACAGGGGGTTCACTATGATAAAAGATAACAAAGTATGGATTGCGAATACGACCGACGGACAGCCACTGTCCATTTTCCCAAAGATGGCAAACAGGCACGGCCTGGTGGCCGGAGCCACCGGAACCGGTAAGACAGTTACCCTGAAGGTGATGGCTGAATCTTTCAGTGATATCGGAGTCCCTGTTTTCCTGGCAGATGTCAAGGGAGACCTGGCCGGAACCATAACGGCGGGGACTGATACTGAGGATATGCAAAAGAGAATAAAACGCTTCGGTCTGGCGGAGACCTTTGCCTACAAGGGTTATCCTGTGACCCTGTGGGACCTTTTTGGTCAAAAGGGTATTCCTTTGAGGACCACGATTTCTGAGATTGGTCCCTTGCTCTTATCCAGGGTTCTCAGACTTAATGATCTGCAAAGTGATATTCTGACCATTGTTTTTAAGATTGCCGATGACAATGACCTGCTGCTGGTTGATACCAAGGACCTGAAGGCTATGCTTCACTATGTGGAGGAGAACAGTGAAGAACTGGCGCCTCAGTACGGTAAGATCCGGGGTGCATCCATCGGAGCCATTACCAGGGCCCTGGTGGGCCTGGAGCTGGACGGCGGTGATATATTCTTTGGGGAGACAGCCCTCAATATCGGTGACTGGCTGACCACCACCTACGACGGCAAAGGGGCCATTAATATTCTGGACTCCGAAAGCCTGATCAACAACGGCCGGCTTTATTCCACCTTCCTGCTCTGGCTCATGTCCGAGCTTTTTGAGCGGCTGCCGGAAGTGGGTGACCTGGACAAGCCCAAGATGGTATTTTTCTTTGATGAGGCTCATCTTCTTTTTGATGATGCCTCCAAGGAGCTTCTGGACAAGATCGAGCAGGTAGTTAAGCTGATCCGGTCTAAGGGAGTGGGCATCTATTTCTGTACCCAGAATCCCAGGGATATTCCTGAGGGAGTGCTTTCCCAGCTGGGAAATAAGGTGCAGCATGCCCTGAGGGCCTACACACCGGCAGACCAGAAAAGGGTTAAGGCGGCGGCCGAATCTTTCCGGGCCAATCCGGATTTTGACACGGAGGAGGCCATATCCAACCTGGGAACAGGGGAGGCTATCGTCTCCTTCCTCCAGGAGGACGGTATCCCGGCCATAGCCCAGAGAGCCTTCATTCTTCCGCCCCAGAGCCGGATGGGTCCCATCAGTGATGAAGAGAGGTCCCAGGCTATTAACGGCAGCCTGCTCTATTCCAAATATGCCCAGGCCCATGATCCGGATTCCGCCTACGAGTTTTTCCTGAGAATGGGAGCGGAAGAGGAAGAAGCAGCCAGGGCCGCCGAGGAAGAAAAACTCCGCGAGGCTGAGGAAGAGAAGCGGAGAAAGGAAGAGGAAAAGGAAGAGGCCAGGAAAGCCCGGGAGGAAGAGCGGGAAGCCGCCAGAAAGGCCCGGGATGAAGAGCGGGAAGCCCAGAGACTGGCCAGAGAAGAGGAAAAGAGGAAGAAGGCTGAGGAAGCCAGAATCCAGAAGGAATACGAGCGTCAGCAGAAGGCTGAGGAAAGAGAACGGGAGAAAGAGGCTAAAAAGAAAAAGAAAGCCATCAAGTCCGTAGGAAGTTCCGTAGTCGGGACTGTGGGCCGGGAAGTCGGCAAAACAGTTGGCGGTACCTTCGGCAGCTTCGGTAAGAAGCTGGGCGGCAACCTGGGCGCGTCCCTGGGCCGCGGTATCCTGGATACTCTTTTTAAAGGCTGATGGGGAGGCAGGGAATTACCGGCCTGTCGCTAGCTCAAGGTTTTTGCCTCACTTCAATAGCCAAAAGTCTTTTAAAGTAAGTAAAGAAATGGATAAAGCCGGCCCCATCCGGGCCGGCTTTCATAGTTTTATCAGCGTATTTGTCAATCAGCATATTTGTACCATAGAAGAGGAGATTAAGATGTCTGTTGAAAAAGTAAAGAAGTATTTCCAGGGAACAGAGATGGAGGGTAAGGTTATTGAACTGGCCGAGTCAAGTGCCACAGTGGACCTGGCTGCCCAGGCCCTGGGGACGGAGCCGGACCGGATTGCCAAAACCCTGTCCTTCCTCATAGATGACCAGCCCATTGTCATTGTGGCCTCAGGAGAATCCAGGGTGGACAATAAGAAATTCAAGCAGCATTTCCACAAGAAGGCCAAAATGATTCCCTTTGACACTGTGGAGGAATGGACCGGTTTTGCCCCGGGCGGGGTCTGCCCCTTCGCCCTCAAGGAGGGAGTCAGAGTGTATCTGGACCAGTCCCTGAGGAAATATGATACGGTCTTTCCTGCAGCAGGCAGCGGTAATTCGGCCATTGAAATGACCATGGACCAGCTGGAAAAGTTTAGCGGTTATCTGGAATGGGTAGACGTGGCCAGATAAGGGCTCTTGAGCCTGGCGGCCTTATAGGAAAAAGTTCAGCAGCCTGGTCTTATGAAGGATGAATATGGACAGGTCCATAAAGAGGTGGGCAATCAGGGTGCTGACAATTACTCCGTTGGATTTTAACAGGAAGTCCACATGGAAGCCGTACCAGCAGACGATGCCTGAATAACACAGGATCAGGATCAGCATGGGCAGGTTTCTGAGGATTCCCTTAATCTGGCCGGCAAATTCCTGGGGCGTAAAATCAAAGTAGACGAAGCGGCCCGCCGCTAAAGTGATGAAATAGAGAATCAGGGTGTCATAGTTGGTATCGTCATAGATGAAGCGTATATAGAGCAGGATCATCACGATATAGATGGAACTTAGCAGGCGGACGGAGGCCTTCTGGCTGGATTCCAGATGGGTCAGCCTGACCAGCAGCAGGTCCAGAAAGTTGGTCATAAAGACTGACATGAGGATAAATATCAGAAGAAAGGCGTCCTGGTATTTATTCCAGTAGGGCGCTGCCCGCTGGAACCTG
>CAMOZD010000235.1 GCA_946630645.1 uncultured Lachnospiraceae bacterium | reverse complement strand
GCAGGAGATCCGCAAGAGAGAGCATTATGAGAAGCCATCTGTAAAGCGGAAAAAGAAATCCGAGGCTGCCAGAAAGCGTAAATACAAATAATTAATGTGCTGAAGAAATCCGTTTAAACTTTAAGGTTTAAACGGATTTTTTTATGTTTGTTATTCATCTTATGGTGGAAGATTTGCGGCCTCTTAGACCGGTTATTCCTGTTCCAGCAAGGGGTCAGCAAGTTGACCGATTCTTTCCAGTGTAAGAGGAATGGTTTCGTTGTAGACGATGACACCGTGTTTGTCCACGATGATGGTCTGGGGATAGACCATGTTGCCGTTAAGACTGGCCTGGATGCTGCCTGTTTTATCAAGACCGAAAGTGATATCAAAGGGATGCTTGTCGAACCAGCCATCCATGTCTTTTTCGGCTACGACCATACCGTGAAGGGTAATGAGAACAACATCATCTTCATGTTCTTTGGCATAAGCTTCAAAATAGGGCAGTTCCTTGATACATGGGGTACAGAATGTGGTCCAGAAATTAATGATGATAACCTTCCCAAGGTGGTCTGATAAAGTGAAACTTTCAGGACCATCCCCGTAAAGAGGAGCGGTAAAGTCCGGGCATCGCATCCCTACGTCGCCGCCTATTGGGATGGATTCTTCGATGGATCCAGCCGTCCCGCCTGCTTCCGTAGTTTCTTCCTGGCTGGAATCCAGGGCTATATTTTCCTCATCGGTCTCAGTCCTGACAATCAGACTGGCAGTGGAAGAGGAAACGGGTCCGGCTGCAGGAGTATCCTGGCTGGCCGGGTCCATGAGGTAAGGAATATTATAATAACAAAGGGCTCCCACAAGGAAAATAAGGGCGATGGCCCATCCTATCCTGGTGCAAAGAGTATATTTATTCATGAACTTTGTCCTCCTTTAGAGTTACTGATCTTTCTGTCCACTGGAAGGATCGGCTGACAGATCAGGGTTTATCTTTGTAGAAGATATTTCCCCGGCAGCCAGGCTGATCTGGCCATCAGCACTTCTTTTTACGATATTTGCAGCTGCGTCTTTCACATCAGCGGCCTTTTCAGACAAGCCCTTATAAGGATCCATGATGGTCCATCTGCCGGCTTTGAAGGAGATGGCATGGGCAGCACAGACATCCATACAGCTGGCACACTGGATACATTCCCTGTCCCCGACTTCTTTGACATCCATGTGACATTCCCTGACACAACGGCTGCAGTGGGTACATTTACTTAAGTCCACCCGGACGCCGAACACGGAAATCCGGTTAAAGAAACTGTAGATCGCTCCCAGAGGACAGATAAAACGGCAGAAAGGCCGGAACATAAAGACCGAAAAGCCGATAAAAAGTACCAGTATAATGAATTTTCTTGTAAAGAGGATGGCCAGCATATTAAAAAGGTTACTGTTCCTGGGATGGGAGAGGAGACCAATGGCTCCCTCTGAAGTGCCGGCAGGACAAATGAATTTACAGAATCCGGGCAGGGGTATATCCCTTGCGGCATAATGTAGGGGGATAGCAATCACAAAGACTACAAGAATCACGTATTTCAGCAGGCTCAGGGTCCTGGTAATAGGGCTTTTGGGAATCTTGGGTGTGGGAATCTTGTGGACCAGCTCCTGTATGAGTCCTACCGGGCACATAAAGCCGCAGATTACCCTGCCCAACAAGGTGCCGAAAAGCAGGAGAGTCCCCAGCATGTAATAGGGAAATCTGCTGACTGAGCTGGACAAGGCATTCTGTAAGGCTCCGAGAGGACAGGCCCCGACGGCGCCGGGACAGGAATAGCAGTTAAGTCCTGGCACGCAGACATTTTTTGTGGGCCCCTGATAGATGGTACCCTGAGCAAAGCCAGTCAGATTCGCATTATATAAAAGGGCCGTATAAAGCTGTACAAACCTTCTCTTTGAAGGTATTAAAGCATGTAATTTCACATTCATAATAGGAACCCCCATCTTATCCTAATCCAATACACTCTGAGCATATGGCGATGGCTTTGGCAAGAACGTCAAACCTGCCCCCGTTGGCATTGCCCAGCAGAAGCATGACTACTGCTGCTGCCAGCAGGACTGTTCTTGCAATGAAGATTCTCCGGGATCTGAGGGCGGCCGTATCCTTTAGGGCTGTATCTTTTGGGGCCGTATCCTTTTCTTTATTATTTTTACAGATGATTTTCATTGCTTCTAATTGTCTGGCCCAGCTGTCCCTGCTTTTATAACTGAGTACCGCAGCTGAGACCAGGGCAAGACATACAGGGGGAATGATACAAAGCAGAAGCGAACCTGTTACCTGGTCGAAATCCAGACTTTCAAAGCGGTCGGGATCAATAATAAAGTAGAGGCTCCAGCAGATACAGACAGCTCCAATCAGCACACCGATGGTGGTTAATTTCCTGCGCCAGGCCGTCTCTTTTCTTACGACATTCCATTCAGGACTGTCTTTTCCGCTATCAGCCGGCATTTTTGACAGATACAGGTCCGCCATGTTTTCCGCGTCAGGAAGGGTGGCATTTTTCTTGCCGCCAGCATAAAAGGGTGCTGTTACTATGCCTGCTATACTCAGCAGGACACAGGCTATGACCGGAATCTGGATCCTGGTGAAATGCTGTGCCACAATTTCCGCGGAATAGATATGGTCGTGTTTACCCTCCGCGGCTGCCGGCAGGTAAATGGAGAGACATTCATAGATAATCAGCAGACAACTGACAAGCACAAGAGCCGACAGAATGGTCTGAAATATTTTATATCCTTTCAAATTTTCTTCTCCTTTTTCATTAATTATTTCAGGAAAATACTCCTGATCCAATTCGTATATATCCCTATATTATTATCTTTAATGCTGATTATCAATAAAATAAGACTATAAGCAGCATAGATTATCAAAAAAAGTTATCTTTGGATATTATCACTGAAAAATCATGCTTTTTAATTGACCGTATTGTTGAAAAGTGTTATAGTATTTATGAGAAAAACTATCTCTCACTATCAATGTATATAATAAAAGGAGGCAGTTATCGTGAAAAAGATTATTAATGCAGTTGATCAGGTAGAAAATCAGATGATCGATGGTCTTGTAAAGGCTTATCCCCAGTATATAAAGAAGCACACAGAGGGCAACGTAGTTCTGAGAGCCCAGAAGGCTGATAAGGTTGCCCTGGTTTCCGGTGGTGGAAGCGGATTTGACCTTACT
>CAMOZD010000234.1 GCA_946630645.1 uncultured Lachnospiraceae bacterium | reverse complement strand
GCGCCCAGAAAGCCTTCGGGTTTTTAGTTGTGAATGACGGCACATTTTTTGAGCCCCTCCAGGTGGTTTACGGGGACAGTCTTGACAACTTCGCAGAGATCAGCAAGCTTAATGTAGGTGCTGCCGTCATCGTCAAAGGAACCCTGGTGGCTACGCCCAAGGCAAAGCAGCCCTTTGAGATCCAGGCTAAAGAAGTGTACATAGAAGGTGCCTCAGCACCGGACTATCCCCTGCAGAAAAAGCGGCATACCTTTGAGTACCTCAGGACCATCACACATCTGCGTCCCAGGACTAATACCTTCCAGGCTGTCTTCCGGGTACGGTCCCTGATTGCCTATGCCATCCATAAGTTTTTCCAGGAGAGGGATTTTGTCTATGTCCATACGCCCCTGATTACCTCCAGCGACGCGGAGGGAGCAGGAGAGATGTTCCAGGTTACCACTTTAGACTTAAATAATATCCCCAGGGATGCAGAGGGCCATGTGGACTTCAGCCAGGACTTCTTCAACAAGCCCACCAACCTTACGGTAAGCGGCCAGCTCAATGGCGAGACCTATGCCATGGCTTTCAAGAATATCTATACTTTTGGACCGACCTTCCGTGCCGAGAACTCCAATACCACCCGCCATGCGGCTGAGTTCTGGATGATCGAGCCGGAGATGGCCTTCTATGATCTCAAGGATAATATGATCCTGGCTGAAAGTATGCTCAAGTATATCATTAACTATGTCCTGGAGCATGCCCCGGAAGAGATGAACTTCTTCAACAAGTTCATTGACAAGGGTCTCATTGACCGGCTTAAGCATGTGGCAGAATCTGATTTTGCCCATGTCACCTACACAGATGCCATCAGGATCCTGGAACAGCATAACGATGAGTTTGAGTATAAGGTTACCTGGGGTACTGACCTGCAGACAGAGCATGAGCGGTATCTGACAGAGAAGGAATTCAAGAGACCGGTCTTCGTCACCGACTATCCCAAGGAGATTAAGGCCTTCTACATGAAGATGAATGAGGACAACAAGACCGTGGCAGCCATGGACTGTCTGGTGCCGGGAATCGGAGAGATTATCGGCGGCAGCCAGCGTGAAGATGACTATGACAAGCTTGTAGCCCGCATGGAAGAGCTGAATCTCAATAAGGAAGATTATGACTTCTATCTGGACCTTCGTAAGTACGGGTCTGTAAGACACTCCGGCTTCGGTCTTGGTTTTGAGAGATGCGTCATGTATCTGACCGGTATGGGTAATATCCGGGATGTCATTCCCTTCCCCAGAACCGTTAACAACTGTGAATTATAATATTTCCATATATTCTGATCTTAAAGGAGGCCCCGGGGCCTCCTTTTTTTATAAAAAATCCCCTCGATTTCCCCCTATGTATTTAAAAACACTTTGGGAATACATATTCTCACCATAGGAATACTGCCACTGACCTGGCCGGTCCCGGTCAGGAACCCGAACGTATAATTTTTCCTGATTCTTCCCTGAGAAAAATATTTTATAACTAAGAGTCTTACTTTAATCTTCCTTTCATCTGCACATGTTATAGTGGATTAAAATGGGATTAAATGGGACTTGTGGCCTTTCATGTCCGGCAACTGGAAAAGAGTAGCGCTAGGAGGGAAAATATCTAGTACAAGAGGTCCTGACCATGATACAATTTAGACAATAACAGGGGGCCACAAGTCCGGCTGTAAAACAGCTGCAGGCAGGACCTTAAAAAGGGCCCTGGGAATTGAGGTGCTTTTATGAGATTATTGGTTGTAGAAGATGAGAAAGACCTGAACCGTATTTTGGTAAAAAAGCTCACATCGGCTGGATACAGTGTCGACAGCTGCCTGGATGGCAGTGAAGCCTGGGACCTGCTGGAATATACCAGCTACGACGGGGTTATCTTAGATATTATGCTGCCTGGTCTGGATGGTCTGACCATCCTGCGCAAAATGAGGTCGGTTTCCATAGCTGCACCGGTTCTGCTGCTGACAGCCAGGGATACGGTGCCTGACCGGGTCAAGGGACTGGACACTGGAGCCAATGATTACCTGGTGAAGCCTTTTTCCTTTGATGAATTGATGGCCAGGATCCGGGCTATGACAAGACCGGCTTTCGGTATGGTAGACAACCGGCTTCAGGTGGATGACCTGATTATGGACTGCAGCAGCCACAAGGTCGAACGGGCAGGCAAGGAGATTATCCTCTCAGCACGGGAATACGCAATCCTGGAATACCTGATGCGGAACAAGGGCCTGGTTCTCTCCCGGGAAAAGATAGAGAACCATGTCTGGAATTTTGATTATGAGGGCGGTACTAATGTTGTAGATGTTTATATCCGATATCTGAGAAAAAAAATTGATGTGGACCACGAAAAGAAACTGATCCATACAGTCCGGGGCAGGGGCTATGTGCTCCGTGACCAGTAATCAAGCCTCTGGAGGTGCCTATGGCTATTAACAGAGAGAAAAACAGTATCCGCCTAAAAATCACCCTGTGGTTCAGCCTGATTTTGCTTTTCATTTCTTTTTTCACCCTGGCATCTGTTTTCTATATCAGTAATACCGTCATGCAAAAGACAGTTAAGGACTCTCTTATCCAAATGATAGAGAATAATTATGATGAGGTGGAATATTATGATGCAATCACCAAGGGAGAGCTGGACCGGGATGATGACCAGTATCTGCAATACCAATCCGGCTACATAGAAATAGATGATGATTTCATCACTAAAATGAACGGCATCAGTGCCGGCGTCTTCTATTCAGATGGATCCCTTTTTGTGGGAAGTGACCCAAATCCGAACCTGCTGGAAAAGATTCCCTTTTCCGACGGTCAGGTCCAGACCTCCAGAGAAGATGGTGTAAACTGGTATGTTTATGACCGGTCTCTGGCCGGCCAGAATCTTGAAGGTCTTTGGCTCCGGGGAGCTGTCTCAGAAAAACAGGGCCAGGCCCAGATGTCCAGCACTATGAAAATGTCCATGACCCTGCTGCCGGTTCTGGTAATCTTTGCCATAGTAGGAGGCTATATCTTTGCCGGCAGACTACTGCGGCCCATCAATGAAATCAATGAGACGGCCATGGACATTGGCCAGGGCCGGGACCTGTCCAAGAGAATTGACCTGGGTCCGGGCAACGATGAGCTCCACCAGCTGGCCGGCAATTTTAACAGTATGATGGACCGGCTGGAGAAATCCTTCCATGCCGAAAAGCAATT
>CAMOZD010000233.1 GCA_946630645.1 uncultured Lachnospiraceae bacterium | reverse complement strand
GATCCTGCACATCAGGATCCCGGATGATTGAATTAAATGAGATTGATGGAATTCGCGATGGAATTCCGGAAAAAGGATAGATTTGATACTACTTTGATACCCATAAAAAAATGGCAAGTATCTTTGAAATACCTGCCATTTAAACCAGTATGCGGATGACAGGACTTGAACCTGCACCGAGTTAACCCCGACTAGAACCTGAATCTAGCGCGTCTGCCTATTCCGCCACATCCGCTTACAGATTCAGATGATACCATAAAAAAATAACCTTGGCAAGCATTTTTTTAAAAAAGTAAAAAGGCCGGCAGGCCCAGTCCGGTAAACCCCGCAGCCCGCCAAGCCCCCACATCAATGGTTTCTCGGGTTAAAACAATAGAACTCGGCTACGTTACCCGTAGACAAAGTAGCCCGGTAGCCACAGAAGGCATCCTCAAACAACTCCTCATCATCCCCCATCTTCTCGTAGGAAACGATATGCTTCACAGACACCAGCCCCTCCTGGCCTGACAGCAGGAACTGGATCTCATCATCATCATCGTAGTAACTGAAACGGCCGGAATCAAAGGTGAACCAGACATCGTCAAAACGAATGGTCCCCATGATACCCCGGTAGTTTCTGATCAAGGTCAGAAATTCAGATGTTTTTGTCATGACTATTCCTTTCTAGCACACATTTCATAGCTCTAAAAATGCTATAATTATTATAAGATTATCCAGGCAAGGATCTAACAATATAATCCACTAACAAGATCCAGGCACATTTTATCAAGGGCATTATAGCATGTTTTACCAGCTCTGCCCAGTCACCACAAGCCAGGCAGGATGCATTTTGGCTACGGTTTAAAGGCAGCCGGGCTTCGGCAATGATAAAAAAAGCGGAAGTGGGGAAATGAGTAGAAAATTGTTCTTGTTAATGTTAATATATAATATTATGACCCGGTACGTGACTAATTATGTAAGACTAATTATGTATGATTAATTATATATGACTAAATATATGATTCAGTGGATCTGTGAAAAGAAAAAATGATCCTAGTCATGATATCAGGTGCCCGGCCGGCGGCTGCCGGTCCGTGGGATATTTACAATAAGGAGGATACAGACATGGCAGAAGAGAAGCTGCTGAAGAAAAGGTCTGAGCTGGACCCTGCATTTATGTGGCATCTGGAGGACCTTTATCAGAGTGACCAGGTCTGGGACCAGGATTATGAGGAGCTTTCCGGCAAAATCGCCGAGCTGGCTTCCTATGAGGGAAGACTGGCTGAGGGACCGGAGACCTTCCTTTCCTATATGAAGAAAAAAGAAGCTTTTATGAAGCAGTTTGAAAGAATCTACGTTTATGCCAACCAGCGCTATCATGAGGATACCGGCAACAGCTTTTACCAGGAAATGACCGGCAAGGCCCAGATGCTGGCAGTCCAGATTAACAGCGCTACCACCTTTGAGGAGCCGGAGCTCATAGCGATTGGCAAGGACAAGATCGACACTTGGTTTGAAGACCCGGCCCAGGGACAGGAGATGGAGGTCTACCGCCGTTTATTTTACGAGCTTTTCCGTCTTCAGGACCACGTTCTTTCCAAGGACAAGGAGGATATCCTGACAGAAGCTGCTGACGTGACCGGAGAGATCGCCAATGCATTTTCCATGTTTAATAATGCAGACCTGAAATTTCCTTCCATCAAGGGTAAGGAGGGGGAGGAGATTCCTGTCAGCCATGGCAGGTATACTCTGCTGCTGGAGAGCCGAGACCGGGATATCAGAAGAGAGGCCTTTGCCTCTGTTTATTCCCAGTATGGCCAGTACCGCAACACTCTGGCCAGCCTCTACCAGGCTAACCTGAAAAATGCTGCTTTCTTTGCCAGGGTGAGAAAATACGGGTCCTCTCTGGAAGCTGCCCTTGACGGCGGCGAGATCCCGGTGTCTGTCTACACCCAGCTTATTGAATCGGTCCATGACCATATGGACCTGATGCACCGATATGTGGGCCTGAGAAAGAGGGCCCTGGGACTTTCCGAGCTTCATATGTATGACCTCTATGCGCCCATGACGGCGGATGTGGATATGAAGGTGCCCTTTGAGGAGGCCAAAGAGTTGGTTAAGAAGGGCCTGGAGCCTCTGGGAGAGGAATATGGCAAGGTGCTGGCCCAGGGTATGGACGGGGGCTGGATTGATGTTTATGAGAACCAGGGTAAGAGGAGTGGGGCTTATTCCTGGGGCGCCTATGGCACCCACCCCTATGTCCTCATGAATTACCAGGACAATCTCAATAACGTATTTACCCTGGCCCATGAGATGGGACATTCCATGCATTCCTATTATTCTGATTTGAACCAGCCCTACCCCTATGCCGGCTACCGGATCTTTGTGGCCGAGGTGGCCTCCACCTGTAATGAGGCCCTGCTCATGGAGTACCTGCTGGCCCATACTGAGGATAAAAAGGAGAAAATGTATCTCATAAATTATTTCCTGGAGCAGTTCAAGGGGACTCTCTACCGGCAGACCATGTTTGCCGAGTTTGAGAAGATCACCCACGAAAAGGTCTGGAACCGGGAGCCGCTGACCGCAGAGATCCTCAATGACATTTACTATAAGTTAAACCAGGAGTATTTCGGCCAGGAGATCTGTATCGATGAGGAGATTGCCTCGGAATGGTCCAGGATTCCTCATTTTTACACACCATTTTATGTCTACCAGTATGCTACCGGTTATTCGGCGGCCATCGCCATCAGCCGCCGCCTCTTAAGTCCGGACCCGGAGGAAAGGGCAGCGGCCAGGGAGGGCTATTTCCGCTTCCTGGGCGGAGGCAGTTCCATGAATCCCATAGACCTGCTGAAGCTGACGGGGACAGACATGACCACCAGGGAGCCGGTGGAGTCAGCCCTGAAGCTTTTCGGCGACTTGCTGGACCAGATGGAAGTATTGATGGATCAGGTTTAAAAACCCGTTACCGGTCATAAGAACCGGCCGAGGCCCGGAGAATATGGCAAGTAGGGAAGAACCGGCCAGGGCCGGCAGAACCCGGCGCTGGTCATAAGAGCCGGCCAGGATCAGAAATAGTTGAGTCTGTCCAGGCCCGGGAGCCTGATTATAAGAGAGTAGATAGATTTCGGAGGAGTTACGCATGTTTGAATTCACATTGAAAAAAAGCCTTTATTTTGAATTAGATAAATATGAGATGGAGGGGGCGACGGAAAAGAAGATTGAGAGAAGAACTATCGGCGGCCTGGAG
>CAMOZD010000232.1 GCA_946630645.1 uncultured Lachnospiraceae bacterium | reverse complement strand
GATTGACCAGATTCTCTTTGTGTCTGCCACTCCCAATGTCTACGAAGACGAGCATGAACTGCTGAGGGCGGAACAGATTATCAGGCCTACCGGCCTGCTGGATCCCATTATCGATGTGAGGCCGGTCAAGGGTCAGGTGGATGATCTGGTGACAGAGATCAATAAGGAGACGGCTAAAGGCCATAAGATTCTGGTCACCACCCTTACCAAGAGGATGGCTGAAGACCTGACTTCCTACATGAAAGATCTGGATATCAAGGTCAAATATCTTCATTCGGACATTGACACCCTGGAGAGGATAGAGATTGTGAGAGACCTTCGTATGGGTGTCTTTGATGTCCTGGTGGGAATCAACCTGCTCCGTGAGGGTCTGGATATTCCCGAGGTTACCCTCATTGCCATTCTGGACGCGGACAAGGAAGGCTTTCTCCGGTCGGAGACCTCCCTGGTCCAGACCATCGGAAGGGCGGCCAGGAACGTGGACGGTCATGTCATCATGTACGGGGATACCATCACAGATTCCATGAGGGCGGCTATTTCCGAGACGGAGCGACGGAGGGCCATCCAGATGCAGTATAATGAAGACCATGGGATTACTCCCACTACCATACAGAAGGCTATCCGGGATATCATTTCCATCAATAAGGAAGAGGACCGGGAGGCAGAGATGGCCGGCCGCCTGAAGAAGGATATCGAGTCTATGAACCGCAAGGAGCTGAAGGAAGAGGCAGCCCGGCTGACCAAGAAGATGAACAAGGCAGCGGCAGAGCTTAATTTTGAGGAGGCCGCCGTATTGAGGGATGAGTTGAAGAAATATAAAGTGGCCCTTAGGGATTACGATAAATAAATATATTGATCCGGCCCGGCCCTTTTGACAGCCGGCTTCCGGGTTATCGGACAGATTACAGCAAGGATGAAATATGCGAAAAGAGAGAGAATTCATTAAGATCAGAGGTGCCAGGGAGCACAATCTGAAAAATATAGATATCAATATTCCCAGGAATGAGTTTGTGGTCCTGACCGGTCTGTCAGGTTCAGGCAAGTCTTCCCTGGCCTTTGATACAGTTTACGCCGAGGGACAGAGGAGGTACATGGAGTCCCTTTCCTCCTATGCCAGACAGTTCCTGGGCCAGATGGAGAAGCCGGATGTGGATGATATCCAGGGCCTGTCCCCGGCCATATCCATAGACCAGAAGTCCACTAACCGCAATCCACGGTCCACGGTGGGCACAGTGACGGAGATCTATGATTACCTGCGTCTGCTCTATGCCAGGGTGGGGATACCCCATTGCCCAAAATGTGGAAAAGTAATCGAGAGACAGACGGTGGACCAGATCGTGGATACCCTTATGGCCCTGCCGGAGAGGACCAGGCTTTTGCTGCTGGCTCCCATCATCCGGGGCAGGAAGGGAGAGCATGTCAAGCTGCTCCAGGACATGAGGAAAAGTGGTTTTGCCAGGGCCCGGGTAGACGGGATTATGTATGATCTGACAGAAGAGATCAAACTGGAAAAGAACAAGAAGCACAATATAGAGATCGTGGTAGACCGGCTGGTGGTAAAGGAGGGCCTGGAGCAGAGACTGGCAGACTCCATAGAGACGGTCATGAAGTTGTCGGGCGGTCTGATGATCGCTGATGTGGTCGGAGGAGAGCCAATCAATTTCAGTCAGAGCTTCTCCTGCCCTGACTGCGGGATCTCCATCGATGAGATCGAACCCAGAAGTTTCTCTTTTAATAACCCTTTCGGGGCCTGTCCCACCTGCTCCGGCCTGGGATTTAAGATGGAATTTGATATTGACCTGATGATTCCGGACAAGAGTAAGAGTATCATGGACGGGGCCATCACCGTGATGGGCTGGCAGTCCGCCAATAATAAAAAAAGCTATACCTATGCCATTCTGGATGCCCTGGCCAGGGAATATGGCTTTGATCTTAATACACCTTTTGAGGATTATTCCCAGGAGATCCAGGATGTTCTGATTTATGGTACCGGAGGCCGGGAGGTCAAGGTTTACTACAAGGGACAGCGGGGGGAAGGTATCTATGACGTGGCTTTTGAAGGCCTGATCCGTAATGTCCAGCGCCGGTACCGGGAGATCAGCTCGGAGAGGCAGAAGGCAGAGTATGAGAATTACATGGCAGTGACTCCCTGTGAGTCCTGTCAGGGAAGGCGTTTAAAGCCGGAATCCCTGGCGGTGACCGTAGGAGATTATAATATTTATGAGATGACCAGCCTTTCTGTGAAGAAGCTTTACAGTTATTTTATGGAAGGACTGGAACTGACAGACCGCCAGAAGATGATCGGTAAGCAGATTCTCCGGGAAATCCGGGGCCGGGTGGGCTTTCTTAATGATGTGGGCCTGGACTATCTTAGCCTGTCCCAGCCCACGGCAACCCTGTCCGGCGGTGAGGCCCAGAGAATCCGTCTGGCCACCCAGATCGGATCCGGCCTGGTGGGTGTAGCCTATATTCTGGATGAGCCCAGCATCGGTCTCCACCAGAGGGATAATGATAAGCTGATCGAGGC
This sequence comes from uncultured Lachnospiraceae bacterium, assembly GCA_946630645.1. Lineage (GTDB taxonomy): Bacteria > Bacillota > Clostridia > Lachnospirales > Lachnospiraceae > Anaerobutyricum. Next base: position 718 of record CAMOZD010000232.1, on the reverse strand, counting down.
CCTGAAGAGGCTCCGGGACCTGGGCAACAGCCTGCTGGTGGTGGAGCACGATGAGGATACCATGCTGGCGGCGGACTATATCGTGGATATTGGGCCGGAAGCCGGCTCCAGTGGCGGAGAGATCGTTGCCGTGGGAACGGCCGATGATATTATGAGGAATCCGGACTCTATTACCGGAGCCTACCTGAGTGGCAGGATGACCATTCCTGTGCCTGACAGCCGCCGAAAGCCCCAGGGTTTTCTGACTGTCAAGGGGGCCAGGGAGAACAATCTGAAGGACATTGATGTCAGGTTTCCTCTGGGAGTATTTACCTGTGTGACCGGTGTGTCCGGTTCCGGCAAGAGTTCCCTGGTCAATGAGATCCTTTACAAGCGGCTGGCCTGTGTCCTCAACCGGGCCCAGATCAAGGCCGGCAAGCATAAGAAGATTCTGGGGACAGAGAATCTGGACAAGATCATTAATATTGACCAGTCGCCCATCGGAAGAACTCCCCGGTCCAACCCGGCTACCTACACCGGTGTCTTCGACCAGATCCGGGAATTATTTTCCCTGACCAAGGACGCCAAATCCAGGGGTTATGACAAGGGCCGGTTCAGCTTCAATAAAAAGGGCGGCCGCTGTGAAGCCTGCGCCGGAGACGGCATATTAAAGATCGAGATGCATTTCCTTCCGGATGTCTACGTCCCCTGTGAGGTCTGCCATGGCAAGCGCTATAAC
>CAMOZD010000231.1 GCA_946630645.1 uncultured Lachnospiraceae bacterium | reverse complement strand
CTCTGCCAACCTCCATCTTCTGGTAGCTGTCCACAATGATGATCTGAACCAGTTAATCTAGGCCTGGCGGCCAGGGCTTTGACGGCTTCCATCCTCCGGCCATCCTCCTTAGCAGAAACCCATCCAGAAAGGGATACTCCCATGAATCAGAATCAAAATCAAGACAAGGAAAACAGTGGCAGGGTCCACCGCCGCCGTCCCCGTTACAGCGGCCGCTATCCCAGAAAATATGAAGAGAAATACAAGGAGCATAATCCTGAAAAATATAAGGATACCATCGAGAAAGTAATCAGCAAAGGCAGTACCCCTGCCGGCATGCACCTGCCCATCATGGTAGATGAGATCCTTGAAGTTCTCCGGATCAGACCAGGCATGAAGGGGCTGGACTGTACCCTGGGCTATGGCGGCCACAGTTCAAAAATGGCTGCCTGTCTGGCAGGTCAGGGACATCTTTATGCCCTGGATGCCGACCCCATCGAACTGGCTAAAACCAGGGTCCGCATGGAAGAAAAGGGCTTTGGCCAGGACTTATTTACGGCCATCCACAGCAACTTCCGCCACATAGACCGCATCGCTTTAGAATACGGTCCTTTCGATTTTATCCTGGCCGACCTGGGTGTCTCCTCCATGCAGATCGACAACCCGGACCGGGGCTTCTCCTACAAGACGGACGGTCCCCTGGACCTCCGCTTCAATCCGGAAAAAGGGGAATCCGCCGCTGACCGGCTGGCCAGCCTGTCCCGGGATGAGATCGCCTCCCTGCTCTATGAGAATTCCGATGAGCCCTATGCCCAAAAGCTGGCCCAGGCCATTGTAAAGGTCCGGAAGAAGGGCCAGGCGATCCGCACAACCACTGATCTGCGCCGGATCATAGAAGAGACGGTCAGGGGTCTTCCTGAGAAAATGCTTATGGAGAGGTCCAGGGAGGACGCAGTCAAAAAGGCCTGTGCCCGGACCTTCCAGGCCCTGCGCATAGACGTCAACAGCGAGATGGAAGTCCTCTATGAATTCCTGGACAAGCTGCCCCTGGCCCTCAGGGAAGGCGGCCGGGCCGCCATCCTCACCTTCCACTCCGGAGAAGACAGGCTGGTAAAAAAAGCATTTTCCAGGGGGCTTAAAGAAGGACTCTACTCGGAAATTTCCAGAAACGTCATCCGGCCAACGGCCCAGGAATGCCACCGCAACCCCCGGGCCCGGTCCACCAAGCTGCGCTGGGCTGTGCGCTAAAATAATCCAACCATTATCAAAAAGACGAAATGAACATAAAAGAAGGGCAGGAAGTTCTGATTCAATATGCTCCCTTCCAGGTAGACAAACAAGTAGGAAAAGCTTGTATTCCCGGCATGAAGCATATCTCCAGTCAGCATCCTGCCCCTTTTTTCAATTATCTCTTCAGACTATCTTCAATTATCTCTTCAGATTATTTTTAGTTATCTCTTCAGATTATTTTTAGTTATCTCTTCAATCCTGTAATTACAGGCTCTCCATGGTCTTTCCCGGACCGACAAGGCCCTCGAAATCCTTTGTAAACTGATCGATCGCACTATCTATGGCAGCATTTTTCACCAGACCGTCGATGACATCAGGGGCCACCGTGACCGCCTTGACCCCGTATTTAGTCAGTTCCAGCACCTGCTGGGAATTTTTAAAGCTTGCTGCCAGGAGACCGCTGTCATAATTACTGGCTTTGATGGCGTCATGGATGTCTTTGGCCACCTGGACTCCGTCAAAACCCATATTGTCAATCCTGTTGATATAGGGAGCCACATAGTCTGCCCCGCACTTGGCTGCCAGGAAGCCCTGCATGGCCGTATAGATGGCAGTCCCAATAAAGCGGATCCCCTCTTTTTTCAACATTTTCATGGCCTTAAAGCCCTCCGGTGTCGCCGGAATCTTTACCAGGGTCCTGTCCCCCAGCTCCCTTACGATGCGGCGTGCTTCCCTGACCATGCCCTCTGCCTCTGGAGACACGGCCTGGACAAAGAGTTCCCCGTCCTCTCCTATGATCTCCCGGATCTCTTTTAAGACCTGGTAGGGATCCCGGCCGGTTTTGGCCAGGATGGAAGGGTTGGTGGAAACCCCGTCTACGGGATAATATTCATAAATCCTCCGGATAGCATCAAGGTCTGCGTGATCGATACAAAACTTCATGATTTTTCCTCCATCTCTATTTTTATCTCTGTTTTTATCTCAACTATTATTGAAACTATTTATTAAGAGCTGCCTGTTATGGTCTATTACGATCTCCTGCTATGATATCATCTAGTACCTTCCAACTATTATAACATACATGCCATCCTTGCCATAATAATCGGATCATCAGCCGCAATGACCGACCCCGGGGCCCTGCTTACAGGGTCTGCTCGGTTCTGCCGATGATATCGTCCTGGGTAGCCTTGGACAGGACGCTGAAAAAAGCACTGTAGCCGGCAACCCGGACGATCAGATCCTTATAGTTTTCCGGGTGGGCCTGGGCATCCAGCAGGGTGGCCTTGTCCACCACATTGTACTGGACATGGTAGCCCTCCAGCCGGTTGAAAAAGGTCCGGATCAGCAGCTCCAGCTTTCTGGTATTCTCTTTTGTGGAAAGCATGGCCGGAGTTACCTTCTGGTTTAAAAGAACTCCGCCGGTAATCTCATGGGTGGGCAGCTTGCTGACCGACTTGAACACAGCCGTCGGCCCCTTTCTGTCCATGCCATGGGCCGGAGAACAACCCTCAGCCAGGGGGGCCCTGGCATGACGACCGTTGGGCGTGGCCATGGTACTCAGCCCCTGACCCACGTTGGCTGAGATGGAGGACGTTCCGGCATAGCGGATTCCTCCCACCGGCCCCCGGCCGTACCTGGTGTTGGGGTACTTTTTCATCTCATCAATATAGCTGTTGTAGGCATCCACGATCAGAGTGTCCACATAATCATCATCATTACCATACTTGGGAGCCTGGTTTTCCAGCAGCCTGCAGATCCTCTCCCCTTCCTGGCCGGCAAAGTCTGACTCCAGGGCATCCATGAGCTGGTCAGGAGAGATCTTCTTCTCCTCGAAGACCAGCTTTTTGATCGCTGCAAGGCTGTCGGCCATATCGGCAATCCCCACCTGGAGACCGGAGATGTAATCGTAGAAGGCTCCCCCCTCCTTGATGGTCTTGCCCCGGCCCAGACAGTCAAAAGTCAGGGTGGAGCAAAGAATATCCGGAACCTCCCTTTCACTGGCCAGGTCCACAGCATTTTCTATGACCACACTGGCCCTG
>CAMOZD010000230.1 GCA_946630645.1 uncultured Lachnospiraceae bacterium | reverse complement strand
CTGTAGCTTTCTTCGGACACGCGAAGATCGCCGTCGGTTCTCTTCTCATAGCCCTTTACCAGCTCTCCTTTGGCATCCGTCGTCTTGTCCACCAGGGACAGTTCCACAAGCTTCTCCTCATTGACAAGGGAAGTCAGATATCTGGAAATCTGGCTGGGCGTGTAGCTGTGGGTACCCTGTCCGATGGCGGAACGGACTGCGTCCTCATCGGAAATCCTGGGTTCATACTCGGAAATCTCAAGACCGGACTTGCGGTCAAGGCCATAGAGTGCGGCATATTTCCTGAGCTTGTTCAGGCCCACATCGCTGTGGTAGGTCCCGTCCACAGTCCCCAGATCATAGCCCATGGTATAGAAAAAGTAGTTGCAGGAAACAGCTATGGCACCGCTGACATTAAGTTGTCCGTGAGTACCGTTGGGGTAAATCCAGCACTTGGCAGCCGGCGAAATCTTATCGAAGACACCGGTACATTTCACATAAGTATCTCCCCCGATCAGCTCCTCCTCAAGCACGGCCGTGGCCGAGATGGGCTTGAAGGTAGAACCGGGAGCCGTCCTGGTCTGGGTACAGCGGTTCAGCATGGGAGATGACTTGTCCGCATTAAGCTTGGCATAGTACTGGGAATCAATACCATTGGCCAGAAGGTTGTTATCAAAACTTGGATAAGATACCATGGCCCTCACCTGTCCCGTAGACGGGTCAGTGATGATCACCGAACCCGAGCAGGGATCCAGGGCCAGTTGTGCCGGTGTAATCTCTATATTTTCAATCTTTTTATAAATGAAATTGTAGGCGGATATTTCGTTTTTCTTTAAACTATTATAGTCTTTATCCTGCTCTTTATCAAGAACTCCCTGGTCATAAAGAAGCAGACATATCTGCTTTCCCTTCAGATCCCCGTTCATGATCATATATTTATAAAGCAGTTTATCAAAATTCTCCTCAGTTTTCAACTTTTCAAGGATGTTGAGGACCAGCTCATTATAAATCTCATTGGCATTGTAATAGTCAGACTCGATCTCAAAGCTATCGATGTCAATCCACTCATTATTGATGGCATACCTGAGAAATTCACGGAAGGTCAGCTTGCCGTTCTTCCAGCTGTTGTAGGTCTCATCATCGTCGGGGATCTCCGATGTGATAAGAATCTCCTCGTCAGTGAGCATATGATAAATATAATCCACGTAATCCAGGTCTTCCTCATTCATTTCTTCAAGGATTGTCTTACCCCTGAGCAGAATATTCCGGACATGGGCCATTGTCTTTTTCTGTTTTTTCTGGAAAAGCCGGTACACCTTCTTTTCATTGGCGCTGGCATCTTCCCGGGCCAGATGCTCCACATCGATGATATTATTGTCAAACAGGGCAAAATAGACATCTTTCACAGGAATCATCTTGTCGGTCCCACCCTCGTCCGCCTGGGTCAGATGGGCCAGGATGATACCCGCAAGCCTCCGCTCCAGAATATTGTAGGCATACTTCTGCAGGTCGGCATCAATGGTAAGGTAGATATCATTTCCCACGGAGGAATCTGACGTCTCCACCACCTTAATCACCTTGCCCAGATTGTCAACCAGAACCTTCTGGTAACCCTTCTTTCCTTTCAGCTGGCTCTCCATGGCCTGCTCGATTCCCGTCTTGCCTACGACATCATTGGCCGCGTAATCACCGCCATTGCTGTTGAGCCGGTCCAGCTCACTCTCCGAGGCGATACCGGTATAACCGATAATGGCGGAAAAATATTTGGAATCGTTATACTTCCTGAGGGAATCAGCCTCTATCTCCACACCCGGATATTCCGAGGAATCCTCAGAGATGGCAGCGATACTCTCATCACTGATGTTGGAGGCCACAGTAATGGGCCTGGTCTGGGAATACCGGTTCATGAAGGAATCGTAGCGGATGGACATAATCTTCAGGGTATCCTCCATGGAATAGGCATCCGATATACCGAACATATTCCCGGACCCCGCAGGTCCGTTGGTACCCTGTCTCAGATACTCGTAGACTTCCTCCGGCGAAGAGTTGATCATCCGTTCCGCCTTTTCCCGGTCCTGGCCGGTCAGATTGTCCAGATTCGTGATGGAATAGATCTCTTTTTTAAAACGGGTCAGGGAGGACCCGGTCTCTGTAAAACTGAGCTTGCCCTTGCTGTCCTGCTGCAGGGGCAGGTCATAATTGATCTTATCCCCATTCTTCTCAAGAAGCTTGATCAGGTTGTAAATGATCTCGTTCCTGACATCATTCTCCGTGACCTTACTGCCGGTCTCCTGGCTTCTTTTCCTGGCGATCTCCTCTGTCTGGTCCGTCGAGGAAAGCGTGACCGTATAAGCCAGCTGATTATAGGCCAGCAGCTGCCCCTTACAATCGTAAATATTACCCCGGGACCCACTCAGTTCAATATTCTTTTCCACCTTATAATCGAAATTAGCCTGGTGCTCCTCGCCTTCCAGAATCTGGATCACAAAAAGCCGGTGTACGAGAACAGCCATGAGAAACATGAGGACCGATCCTGTGATAACAAGGCGGTTGGATAACAATTCCTTTATTTGTTTTTTAAACTTGACCCAGTCAAACTCATTGAATCTTCTAAACAAAGTCAGCACTCCCTTGTTCTGTTCTAGAAAGTCTGTCATTAATTCTCAGCAGCACCCGGTACAAAACAAATCCCACAGCCACTGTGTAGACCAGCTCAGGAAGGATCACCGTCCTGAGGTAAAAAAGAAAATGCAGATGTCTGTGGAGAAGGCCTGTCACAATGTACATGATCAGTCCGTAAACCAGGTCATTACTGCCGATCAGAATCAAGGGCAGCACATTGTCATCGGAATAGTACATCCGGTGAAAGAAGCCATCCACAAAACCGAAAATCATGTAGAGAAAGGCAAATGCACCCAGGTATTTCCCAAAAAAGATGTCCAGCAGCAGACCGGAGAAAAAACCTGTCAGCATGCCCGCCTTCTGTCCCCGCATCACAGCTGTGGAGCAGATCAGTACAATCAGGATATTGGGCGTGATCCCTGCCAGTCTTACTGTATCAAAAACCGAGGTCTGCAGCAAAAAGCAGAGAACCACCATGATTATGGTAACAAGTACTCTTCTCATCACGTCACTCCTAATATGAATATCAGGCGGAAGGTACTGTAACCAGCTTCCTCTGCTCCCTCCGCCTGAGTCAGTCAAATCAATCCGCGCTCTCCGAACCGGAGGGCACTTCTTTCATATCTGTAATAATCAGAACCTGCTCGA
>CAMOZD010000229.1 GCA_946630645.1 uncultured Lachnospiraceae bacterium | reverse complement strand
AGTATTTATTCCTGCCTGGCAACTTATTACTGATTTATCCTGATAACAGGTTCATGCTGCTCAATGGTCAGCCGGGAACGATAGCAGTTTCATGGCATGAGATTTACCAGTTTCTTGATCCGCAAATCATACGTCAATTAAATCTTGAACAATGGCTGACATTAAGCGATACTACTGCTAAGTTGATAAGCGATACAATAAACCAGGGAATTCTTCCTGGAATTCCAGCAGGACGAAGAGTGGGAGTCCATCGAAGTGGAGATGGAAGAGCCCGGTGTCTACCTGGTCCAGGGCCCCAAGGTGGAGCGTATGCTTGGTTACACCAACCTGGAATCGGAGAAGGGCTTTGACTTTTTCCAGCGGTTCATGAAAGATAACGGTGTCCTGAAACGGCTTGAAGAACTAGGAATTGAAGAAGGTGATACCGTTAAAGTTTTCGGCTGGGAATTCGATTACTATAAGTAATAAGAGGCTGAGTGGCAGACTCCCAAATAACTGGGAATAATTGGGTCACTCTTTGGAAGACAGATTAAGGGAAAGTCCCGGCAGACTGTCCCGGCTGGCAGCCATCTGCCGGATTATGAGGGCGGGCCGCTGAGGAATCCATTTCGAAATATTGAGATCAGAAAGGACAATTATGACAAGTAAGCAAAGAGCATATTTAAAGGGACTTGCCATGACCATGGAACCGGTATGTTATATCGGTAAGGCTTCCCTGACTCCTGAGGTTGTGGAGTCGGTCCGCGAGGCTTTGGAGGCCCGTGAATTAATAAAAGTAAATGTTGGCAAGAGCTGTATGGATGATCCTAAAGAGGTCGGACAGGTACTGGCAGAGAGGACCCGGTCAGAACTGGTCCAGGTGATAGGAAGAAAGGTCGTTCTTTTCAAGCAGGACAGAGAGAAGAGTAAGATCGAGCTGCCCAAATAAGAAAGACCTGAAATGGCTGCCATGCCGGCAGAGTTCTGATAGGAATGAAGGACCATAAGCAGCTGGGATGGAAGTCTGCAGGCAGCAGGACCGGAAATAAAAGTGCAGACCAGTCAGACCCGGTCTGTTCCCATAAATGGGATCAGAGGCAGGTGTCTGGCTGGTTTCATTTTTCAGTAAAGATAGCTAGAATATAGGCAAAAACATTTTCTATTAACAGCCAGGACAGGACGGCCAGGATGCTTAAGCTGATGACCAGCCCTGACTGTGCTATAGTGGTAGATGACGGATGATATTTGCTGGACAGAAGGGAGCAAAGACGATGAGTAAAAAGATAGGAATCATGGGAGGAACCTTTAATCCCATACATTTTGGCCATCTGCTTCTGGCAGAGACCGCCCACGACCAGTTTGGGCTGGACCAGGTATTGATCATGCCCACAAAGAATACCTATTATAAACAGATGAATAACCTGGTCAGCGAGCAAGACCGGGTAACCATGGTTGAGCTGGCCATCGCTGACAATCCCAACTTTGTCCTGTCCAAGCTGGAACTGGACCGGGACGGGACCACATACACGGTGGAGACACTCCGCCAGCTGACGACAGCCCATCCCGATAACAAATACTATTTTATCATGGGAGCGGACTCCCTTTTCCACATCGAGTCCTGGTATGAGCCGGCAGAGATCCTCCGTATGGCTAACATTTTGGTGGCAGGAAGAGGCAGCTCCGGAGAGGGCAGTCTCCTGACCAGCCAGATTGCCTATCTCAATGACAAATACGATGCCTCAATCTATCTGTTAAACTCTCCGAATATGGAAATATCTTCCCATAATATCCGCAAAAGGGTGTATAATGGAGATAGTATAAGATATCTGCTTCCCAGGGAAGTGGCGGACTATATTTCCCGGAAGGGTCTCTATGGCCGCCGGGACACAGAAGACTGACTCCGGACAGGGATAGTGTGAATATATGAAATCAATCAAAGAATATAAAAACTTATTAAAAGAGGTCCTGACTCCCGGCCGCTATGAACACACCCTCGGGGTAGAGTACACAGCCGCCTGTATGGCCATGCGCTATGGGGAAGACCTGACCAGGACCAGGATCGCTGCCCTGCTCCATGACTGTGCTAAATGCCTGCCGGCCCAGGACCAGCTGGACCAGTGCCTGGCCTATGGCATTCCGGTATCACCGGTGGAGCGGGATAACCCTAACCTGCTCCATGCCAAACTGGGAGCCTGGTATGCCAGGGAAAAATACGGGATTGAGGACCAGGAGATCCTCTCGGCCATCTATTACCATACTACCGGCAAGCCGGGGATGACCCTTCTGGAGAAAATCATTTACGTGGCGGATTATTTAGAACCCAACCGCAACAAAGCCTCCAATCTTGACCAGGTGAGGGCGGAACTCTTTCTGGACCTGGACCAGTGCCTGCTCACCATCTTAGAGTCAACGGTGGACTACCTGAACAGCCGTTCTCTCAGCATAGATCCCATGACGGAGGAGACCTGTAATTACTACAGGGATCTTCTGAAGGGACAAAAGAAAGATTGAGGATGACGGGCTGCCGAATAGGCAGAAGGCTGGATCAAGGCAGGTAATTGATCAGAAAGAAGAAAAAGGAAGACTGCTGATCATGCTGATCAAGGCAAAAGCCAGATTAAGGCAGGTAATTGATCAGGAAGAAGAAAAAGGAAGACTGCTGATCATGCTGATCAAGGCAAAAGCCAGATCAAGCCAGGCAGTTGATCAGGCAGATGATTAGGTCAGACTGTAGAATAGTTCAAAAAGCTATATTTCTTGTCATATTCATAAACAAGCTGATATGCTGCCGGGCAACTGGAAAAAGCAGGCCCATGCAGCTGATTATAAAACTGGATTCCGGCCTTAGGCAGGAATCCGGGCAACCATGTCACCAATAAAAAAGACAGTGCCGGCCGCTGCCGGGGACAGGAAAGGAATCGTCTATGGAAAATGTTTCTAAGAAAATGGCTGCCATCGCAGTAGATGCTCTGGATGAGAAAAAGGCTGAGGATGTTACAATTATCGACATTGCCGAGGTTTCAACTTTGGCGGATTACTTCATTATCGCCAATGGTAATAACCGTAATCAGGTTCAGGCCATGGCAGACAGTGTGGAAGACCAGCTGGGAAGGGCCGGCTTTGAGCCCAAGCAGATTGAGGGCTACCAGACAGCCAACTGGATCCTTCTGGATTACAGGGATATTATCGTCCATGTATTCAGCAAGGATGACAGGGCCTTCTATGATCTGGAGAGAATCTGGAGAGACGGAAAAGAAATCAGCAGGGCAGACCTGGACGACTA
>CAMOZD010000228.1 GCA_946630645.1 uncultured Lachnospiraceae bacterium | reverse complement strand
AATCTCCATGAGCAGGCTTCCTCCCTCCCGGAGAAAGGCTCCTGCCTGGCCGGTAATCCTCCGGTAAAAGGTCAGGCCATCCGCCTCCCCATCCAGGGCCAGCCGGGGCTCATGGTCCCTGACCTCCGGCATGAGATTATCGATCACAGCCGTGGGAATGTAGGGTGGGTTGGATAAAATGAAATCATAGCTGCCCTTAATCTGTTCAAAAAGATCACTCTCTACTATATGAAAGCTCTTTTCAAAATCATCAGGGCCACAGCCGGACCCTGCTCTCTCCTCTTTTAGTCTGGCCCAGTTGTCCCCGGCCACAGCCAGGGCATCCGGGGAAATGTCTGTGATGGTCACATCCGCTTCCGGACAAAGCAGCTTCACACTGATTCCAATGGCACCACTGCCGGTACACAGGTCCAGGACCCTGACCGGCCCCCGGCCTGTCTTTGTCTCCCGGTCCGTGTTTACTCCACCGTCTGGCTTTATCTCTTGGGCCGTGTTTACTCCACCATCCAGCTTTGTCCCCTGAGCCGTCTCTATTCCACAGTCTGCCTTTGTCCCCCGGACTGCCTGCCGGATCCGGCCCACGGCCTCCTCCACCAGCAGTTCCGTGTCCTGACGGGGGATCAGCACCCGGTCATCCACCTTAAAGGGAAAGCCCATGAACTCGCACTCTCCCATCATATACTGAAGAGGCCTTCTGCCGGCCCTGACCCGGGCCGCTTCCAGGACCAGGTCCTGCTCGTCCACTGTGATCAGCCTCCGGGGATTCATATAATAGTCGGCCCGGCTGATGAACAGCTTCCATTCCAGCAGGGCCCAGCTCTCATAATCCCAGGACTCCAGGCCAGCCTCCCTAAGCAGGCCCCTGACCTGGTCCAACAGATCACAGAGCATCCTTTCTTTTCCTGATATTATATCCACAGCCATAGTTCTCTCTGTCTCCTCTGGCATCAGTCCTCGATCAGGCCCTCTCTCATAGCCTCCTGGTACTCTCTCCAGTCAAAGACTCCTTCCACGGCGGATACCGCCACCTCGATCATATCCAGGTCCGGCTCCCGGGTGGTCAGGTACTGCAGACACATACCCGGTCTGCTCAAGGCATTTACCAGGGGATTATCACTTCTGCCGGCCAGGCGGATAAACTCATAGGAGATTCCGGCCACCAGAGGTACCAGCAGCAGTCTCAAAACAAGCTTCCACAGAAGGCTGTCTACCCGGATAAACATGAAGACGAAGATGCTGACAATCATGACAATCAAAAGAAAACTGGTTCCACACCTTTTGTGGAGTCTGGAATGCCGCTTGATATTCTCCGGTGTCAGCTCCACCCCATGCTCCAGACAATTGATAGTCTTATGCTCTGCTCCGTGGTACATGAAAACCCGCCTGATATCCTCCATCTGGGAGATCAGGACCAGGTAAAGGAAAAAGATACCAACCCGGATCAGGCCCTCTATGGCCGTCCTGACGGCATGGGAAGCGATCAGGGGTCTCAGCAGGTAGGACAGGTAGAAGGGCAGCAGCATAAATAGTCCCATGGCAAGCACCACGGAAAAGACCATGGTGACTCCTATAATCACCTTGTCCAGCTTGTCCCCGAAAACCCTGGTGAGAAACTGCTCCACCTTGCCGGGCTCCCCTTCCTCCTCCTCAAAGAATTCCGAGGAAAATGTCAGTGTTTTCATTCCGATATAAAGGGACTCCCCAAAGCTGACCACTCCGCGGAAAATGGGCATCCTGCAGATAGCATAACGTTCCGACAGGCTGCGGTACTCACCCTTTTCAATAACGATCTCATGATCCGGCTTACGGACAGCCACGGCATAGTTGTCAAGATTCTTCATCATGACTCCTTCCATCACTGCCTGACCGCCAATCATTGTTCTCTTCAATCTTCCACCTCCCTGGCCTGCGGCCTCAGAACCCCTTGCCTGGCCTTGTGCCTAGCTCAAGGCCGCACAAAGGATACATAATTAAAAACGACGATACAAAAGCCACCGGATATCTCCCGTGACTCACTTGCACCGTCGCCATTAAACAACTTTATTTATCTGCTAATTCTGAGTCATGCCGTACTTACGATTGAACTTGTCAATACGTCCACGCGCCTGTGCAGCCTTCTGCTGACCGGTGTAGAATGAATGGCACTTGGAACAGATCTCAACATGGATATCTTCCTTGGTAGATCCTGTTACAAACTGGTTGCCACAGTTACATACTACTTTTGCCTGATAATACTTTGGATGGATTCCTTCACGCATCTTAACTCACCTCTCAAAATGTATATTTTTCGGACGGGCCACCGGAAAATGACTGATTAGGCTCCCACTTTCAGATAGCTCTCCTCTTTCTTCTCGATAAACAGCTTTTGTATTATAACACAAGTAAAATACCCATGCAAGTATAAATTTTACCTGCGGAACATGACCTTTCCTGCCCATTCCAGGTCCACTTTCATGAAATCATCCCTGGACTGGTCCAGGATTCCCATCCGGTACTGCCTTTCAATCTGCCTGTAATGCTCCAGGTCCAGAGGCATCCTTCCGATTCCCTTCTTCTCAAAGAAGAGTAAAAACCAGAGCTCGCCGCCATTGTAATCAAAGAGGATATCCTGCATATTGTCATCCTCCATCTCCTTTTTTATCCGGCCAATATAAGCGATCTTTAAGAGCTCGATGACCCGGTCATCCAGATGGTTATCCGCGATCATGATCTTCTCCTTGAGATCATTGATATTATCCACCAGCCTCTTGATTCCGCCCTTCTGCAGGCTGTTCAGTTCATTAAGCTTCTCATCCACCTCCGTCTCCATAACCGGAGCCATGTAGATCATCAGGTTCTTCTTCGGATCCGTATAAAGACTATTGTAGGTAAGAGGCGCCTTAAAGGCACATTTCTCACAGGTAAACTGAAAGATCTCATTGTGCAGGAGCTTCTTTTTCATGTCCATTTTTTCCAGGGCATTGATGGTCTCATATTTCTTCCATATATGGGGATGCCCACATTTGGGACATTTTAACTCATCGGAACTGATCAGGGTTTTTAACTTATGGGTCATGTTTACACTACTTCCTTCCATATAAAATGATCAAATTAATAATAATATGATCGAATAAAAACATCAAATAAAATGATTTATACAAAATGATCCATCTCATAAAATGATTCATCCATGGACCAATATTTCTCTTAACTATATTTATTTCAGGGAACCTGCCCACAGATAACTATAGCACAAGCCGGCAAAGAGGAGAATAGAAAAAGCAAAAAT
>CAMOZD010000227.1 GCA_946630645.1 uncultured Lachnospiraceae bacterium | reverse complement strand
CCTGATGTCCGGAAGGAGTCCCTTTCTCTTCAGGAAAATCACCCCCAGAAGAAAGCTGATCCCCTGGGCGATCACCGTTGCCATGGCCGCACCAAAGGCTCCCTTTCGAAATGCTCCCACCAGAATCAGGTCCAGAATAATATTAATGACTGTGGAGATCATGACAAAAACCAGCGGTGTTTTGGAATCACCCATACCATTCAGGACTGCTGAAACCGTATTGTATCCAAAAATAAAGAGGATGCCGGTCATACAGACCCTGTAATAATTTCTGGCTTCACTGTAACTCTCTGCGGGTGTCTGCATCACCTGAAGTAAGGGAGAACAGATCAACTGCATGAGAACGGTCAGAAACAGAGCAAGAATAACGACAAAAACAAACATGGTAAAGATCGTATCCTTCACTTCTTCTGTGTTTTTTTGCCCCGTAAACTGGGCGATAATAATCCGCCCGCCACCCAAAAGACCGGTGGCGATTCCCAGGACAAAATCCATGATCTGACTTCCCATGTTCACGCCGGCAAGGGCATAAGTCCCTCCAAAATTTCCCACGATCAGGAGGTCAGCGATGCCGTACACAGACTGTAAAAAGAATGCCAGCACGATGGGTATGCTGAATCGCAGCATGGTTTTTCCAATAGGATCAGATGTCAAATCCATTGCGCCTTTCCTCCATAAATTCTTCTACGATAAATACCCCTGCAGGATCTTTATGCGCCATCACGCATATATTTATTCTCATAATACCTTAATACAATCTCCGATTCAATCATCCTTGAAAGAATAGACACATTTCCTTCAAACAAAAGTCACATTTTCCCGCTATGATTCTTTCATATCGAGTAGCGGCAGGCGTAAATCCAGATATGGAGATACGCCTGTTTTGTTGCATCCGTTCGATGCGGGATTCTGGTAAGTGAGGCTCTTTGTTTTATCCGTTCGGCACGAGAGTCTGACATGCGGAACTCTTTCTACAGTTATGGGAGGAAATGAACAATGAGGAAAAGAAGAAAAAAGAGATGGGCATCCACTTTCTGTATATTCAGTACAGCGGTGCTGCTTACTGTGACAGGCTGCGGGGCCAATAGCACTTCAGCATCAACGGCAGCACAGTCCCAGGACCAGGCATCTTCAGCACAGTCACAGGGCCAGACGGCTGCAGTACAGGATAATACAAAGGCTGTGACAAACCTTTCCCAGATTGATAATTCGAAATGGCTGTATAACCAGGAAGATGACGTTTATTATCAGCTGGGCATCGTTTACTGTGAAAACCCGGCGGATCCAGATTATGAGCAGCTTGCTGTCATCGTTCCTGCGGCATATATGGATGCCAATGAGAATTCCGACGGCACCTTTACCTGCACCCTGAGTGAAACGGGTGAGATTAACGGTTACACCGCAGCGACGGCCCCTGTGGTCTTTCCTGTCAATACGCCAGGCTATTCGGCCCAGTCCCCGATGACGGAGTACACCAGTGTGTCTGATTATACATCGGCTGGTTTTATCTACGTACATGCCGGATGCCGAGGAAGGGATGCCGGTGCCCCGGCAGGTGTGACAGACCTGAAGGCTGCCATCCGGTATATCTGGTATAACAGCGGAAATATCGCTGGTAACATGGACAGCATTTTTACATTTGGCATGTCAGGAGGCGGTGCCCAATCAGCACTGGTGGGTGTGACAGGCGACTCTGCCCTCTATGACGATTATCTGAAGGAAATCGGGGCTGTAGAAGGTGTAAGTGACGCTGTCCTTGGCTCCCAGGGATGGTGTCCCATCACTTCTTTAGATTCCGCCGATGAAGCCTATGAGTGGATGATGGGCACAACCAGGACTGATCTTAGCGAAGAGGAACAGGCCATATCTGACAGCCTGACGGCGGCATATGCCGAGTATATCAACGGACTAGGACTGACAGATACAGAAGGAAACAACCTGACGCTGGAAGAGAGTGCAGACGGAAGATATCAGGCTGGAACCTATTACGAGTACATGAAAAAAGTGATTGAGGATTCCCTCAATAATTTCCTGTCCAACACGGAATTCCCTTATGATGCGGACGCATCCAACCAGGGACACCAGGCTGGAATGGGTGGTCCTGGCGGCGGCCCCGGCGCGTTCGGTGGAGAACGGCCGGTCAAAGATGGGTCTGATGACCAGAAGCCGGAGGGCATGACCGGAGACATGAAGAAAGATGCTGGAACTAATACGGACCAGATGCAGAATGATGCTATTTCAAGAACAGAGAATTCATCAGGAGTATCCCTCTCCGGAACCTATGAGACAGCCGCTGATTATATCGATGCCCTGAACGCCAATGGGACCTGGGTCACCTATGACCAAAGCACAAACACCGCTTCCATCACAAGCATTGCCGATTTCGCAAAAGCGGTTAAGACTGCTTCAAAAGGGATTGCTGCCTTTGACCAGCTGGACGGCGGCCAGGGTGAGAACACCCTGTTTGGCTATGGCAGCGGAGACGGTGCACACTTTGACGCCATACTTGCAGAGATCCTGAATGACATGGGGTCCTCTTACGCATCAGACTATACGGAGGATCTGGCAAAGGAAGATTCATTGGGCCACACCGTAGATTACCGGCTGGACATGTACTCCCCCCTCTACTATCTTCTTCCTTCCTCAGAAGGCTATCAGAGTGCCAATGTGGCAAAATACTTCAGAATCAACACCGGTTTATGGCAGAGCGACACGGCAGTCAACACAGAAGCCAACCTGGTCCTTGCTCTGACAAACTATGGCTCCACAGTGGATTATAATTTTGTGTGGGGACAAGGGCACACCATGGCTGAAACATCCGGTGAGCCGACAAGCAATTTTATTTCCTGGGTAAACGAATGTGTTCAGGCACAGACAAAATAGATATCAAAGTGACATAGAATGGGCTGCCGCATTAAAGCGGCGGCCTATTTCCATTTACAGGTCGATTTCCCGAAGCAGTGCTGCCTTTGAGCTGTTACAATAGCTGGTCATATCAATCGCCTCTCCGCTTTCTTTCAGAATCACCACCGGCCCATCTCCTCCAATACTGAACTCATCCTTCTTTGAGAAGATAAATGCGTCCTCATATTCCTGGCAGAAATCAATATTTTTCTTCAGCCCTCTCGCTATTTTCTCAGCCTTTTCCAATGTCATGGTCATTCTTCTCTCCTCCCTCTGCGCCGTCTGATCACCTTCTTCAGGTTTCAGGAAATATATGGTGCCGTCCGGCCTTTTTTTCATTACCCAGTCTTCAGGGATGGGTGTGCCGATGCACGGTGCTT
>CAMOZD010000226.1 GCA_946630645.1 uncultured Lachnospiraceae bacterium | reverse complement strand
CAAATATTCCTCATCTAAAAAACAAATAATCCCCACCCGTTTTCATTACAGAAAAACGGGCGAGGATCAAGTCATATATGATGATTTATGATTGATTCAGTCCTTCTAAGGTCCTGTGGAGCAGGAAGACAGATACAAGCAGGCACAAAGCCTCTTCTGCCGGCTGGGCATGAATCAGTCCCCTATAGCCCCAGATCCGGTTAAAGAGTAGCAGAAAGGGAATATAGAGCAGCAGCTGTCTTACCAAAGTGATACTGAAGGCATACATGGGCATGCCGATGGCATTGTACATATTACGCACCATGGCTGTGGTTCCCACAAAAGGAAGAATCAGCAGGGCCGCCCGCAGGGTCTTTGTACCAGTCTCCAGAACCACCGGATCCCTGGTAAAAAGGCCGACCAGACCGGGTGCCGCCAAAGCATAAAAAGCCATGACACCCAGTTCCACCAATGTCACCACCAGAATGCCGGCCCGGATCAGCTGCCGGAGACGGCCATAATTGCCAGCCCCGTAATTATAGCCCATCAGAGGCTGGCAGCCTGCCGTGATGCCCTGGTAGATATAATTGCCAAAACTCATGATCTTACTGGAGATTCCCATGGCCGCCACAGTCAGGCCTCCATAGGCCGCTGCCAGATTATTGAGAACCAGGATGGCTGCCGTACTTAAGAACTGCTCCAGGGTATGGGGAACCCCCACCAGCATGATCTCCCTGAAAATCCTCCAGGAAAAACCGGTGTAGGCCGGCCTTAGTCTGAGCAGTGACCTCCCTGACCCATAAATCCAGACAAAGTAGATTACACTCAAGGCATTTCCCAGAACCGTAGCTATGGCTGCCCCTTTAATCTCCAAACCCAGGGTAAAAATGAAAATAGGATCCAGAATGATATTGGCCACTGTTCCAAGAATCATACCCATGGCCACCGGCAGGCCCATCTTAAGGACTGCCCTGACCGGGGTCTCCTTCTCCATGATGTTTATTCTCCGATCATCTTTATTCATAAATAGCGGCCGCAGAACATCAGCGATCTGCGGCCTGTCTCATCTCCTTTATCTCATGATGTCTCATCTGAAAGAAACAGGATATCCATCCCTGCTTCCCTATGCTGCCACTAGCTGTTCTTACCCTGTTGGAAAGAAATCTAATAATTATCCCCAGTCCCTCCTGAGTGGTTCTAACTGGGCTTTTCCAGTACAAAAGAAAATGTCTTCTGGTCCTGGTTCAAAGTCATGGAATCCTCTCCCTTGACCTTGTATCCTTCGGGAGCCTTTAGGACATGGACCTCATAGGAAGTATCCGCCGGGTCCACGATAATCTGTCCCCGGGCATCTGACTCCATCATCTGACAGTTATCAGCACATAGGCTGACCATAACACCTGCCACCGGATTACCGTCCTGGTCAGTGAAGCTTAATTTATAAGCGTCATCCTTTTCCTCAGGCTGGGCCTTAGTCTCTCCCTGTTCCCCCTGGTCTCCAGGAATCTCGTAATCGGTCAGGGACTGACTGTAGTCATCGGCCAGAAAATCCTTAAACAAACGGTCGAACCTGCTGCCATCCAGAATGGCGCCCAGCTCTTTCCAGCAGACTACACCAAACCGGTCCACCAGCAGGGAAGCAGGGTAGCCGGACTTATTCATCTCATTGAAGATTCCTGTGGGCTCTATACCCATATAGAAGGTCAGACCATTCTCCTTCTTGATGGGAGCCAGAGTCTCAAGAGTATCAGAAGGCTCGGTGGACAAGGCTATGATGGCCACATCTTGGGAAACATTCTTATAGGCCTCCTCCATGACCGGAAACTCCTGGATACAATAAGAACACCAGCTGGCAAAGCAGTTAATCAAAACCACCTTATGATCCTTCAGGATATCCGAGTACTTGATCTGACTTCCATCTGCCAGATTAACCGTAAAGTCCTCGAGTTTTTCTCCTATGGCAGGTCCGCCCATGAGGTCATCTTTCTGGGCCGCCAGAACCTGCTCTTTTGAATCTGCGGCCTGGAAGGGGTACATAGGAGAAAAGGCTGCTGATACAAGCATCAGAAAAGCCAGCATAATGCCGATCCTTTTTTTCATAAACACCTCCTGTAAATGTAGGCTATAGGAAACATTTTTCTCTTTCACAAGATGCATTATATCATAAATGAAATATTTTTAAATAAACCTTTCCCCTTGAAAAAACCATTCTCACTTCAGGCCTGGTAGACCACCCGGCCATCCTTGACAGTCATGGTGACCCCGATTTCCTTAATTTTATCCGCATCCACCTGGTAGGGACTGGCATCCAATACCGTCAGGTCCCCGTGCTTGCCAGGCTCAATGGAACCCTTGATATTCTCCTCCCTGGCACTGTAGGCCCCGTCGATGGTAAACATGCGCAGAGCCTGGTAGACGCTGACCCGGTGCTCCGGATAGGGATGGTTGACTGCGGCATGAATACCCAGAATGGAATTCATGGGGGTCACATTGGAATCAGAGCCTCCTGCCACCAGGATTCCATGGTCTAAAAACTTCTTATTGGGATAGGCCTTTCTCTCCCTCTCCACACCGGTACGGATCTGGTAGACACTGCCGGGACCGCCCCGCAGATAGGAAAAGGAAGGCTGGGTGGACACGATAATATGGTACTTGGCCGCCCGCTCAATATCCCGGTCATCACAGAAGCCGAAATGCTCAATGCGGAACCGGTGGTCCTCCCAGGGATATTTGGCATAAACTTCCTCAAAACAATCCAGCACCTGCCGGATGGCCTTCTGGCCGATGGCATGGTAGCCACACTGGATCTTATGGGCAAAGGCCTTTTCCATGGAAGCCAGCATTTCCTCCTTGGGAATGTATATGATACCACAAGTGTCAGGCTGGTCAGCATAGGGCTCGTCAAAAGCCGCCGTCCGGGAGCCTATGGAACCGTCGGACAGATTGTCCGTCCCCTGCCGGTCATAGCCCCTTTCAATCACCTTGTCCAGATCAAAGGTATCCCAGTAGACGATAAAATCTACATCCGTATGACCCTGGAGTTTTTCAAAAATATCGATATCCTTATCGGAAAACATTTCCCCGCCCTCCATACCATGGATAGTGGTGATACCCTGGCGGAGAGCCTCCTTTTCCACACTGCGGATGGCCTGCTCCCGCTGGGCCGGAGTCATGGAATTATTAAAATAACCCCGGACTATGGCATTGGCCTCCTCGTGCATCCGGCCGTTGGGCCTGCCTGCCTGGTCACGGCAGATGCCGGCCTCTTCCCCGGTCAGCCCAATCTGCTCATAGCAGACCCGGTTGATCAGCGTATAGT
>CAMOZD010000225.1 GCA_946630645.1 uncultured Lachnospiraceae bacterium | reverse complement strand
GGAAATTGCAGCAGCTGCGCTGGCATATCTTGCTGCCTCCTTGATATCGCCGGTCTCAACATATCTCATAACCAGAACACCTGTGTAGCAGTCTCCTGCAGCCGTCGGGTCAACGGCATCCACCTTGAAGGTAGGAACCATCTCAGCGATTCCCTCGCCGTAGATGTAGGAGCCCTTGTCACCCATCTTCAGTACAACATACTTACAGTCGCAGCGCTCCTTTAAGATCTTGCTGGCTGCCAGACAGGTCTCATCATCCACTGGCAGAATGCCTACCAGAGCGTCAGTCTCTGTCTCATTGGGGGAGAGAATGGTAATTCCCTGGAATTTCTCAATGGGATAAGACTGGGCCGGACCACAGTCAAGACAGGTGATCATGCCTTTGGCTTTAGCCAGTTCAAAGGCCTTGATATTGGACTCCAGCGGGATCTCCAGCTGCATCATAACGGCGTCGTAATCCTTGCCCTCGAAAGCTGCCTCGATATCCTCCGGTGTGGTGTCCATGTTAGCTGCCACGTAGATGGCGATACGGTTCATACCATCCTCTTCCAGCATGATGACAGCCATACCTGTGCTGGAACCCTCTTTCAGGTTCATATGGGTGATATCAATACCGGCGTCCTGCAGCATGCCCTTTAAGGCCTCTCCATTGGCATCCTTTCCCAGGGTACAGCATACGGAAACGTCTCCGCCTGCCCGGGCTGCGGCAACTGCCGAGTTACTGCCCTTGCCGCCTCCGGCTGTTGAATAACTGGTTCCTAAAATACTCTCACTTGGGTGTGGTACTCTGGGCATCTGTAAGATCAGATCCATCATAATACTACCTGCCATCAAAATTTTAGCTGCCATAGCTATACCTCCTCTGCTATTAATCTTAAAACCCCCATGTTTTGTAAAAATTATACAAAACATTTTTATATTGCAATAAAATTATATGTAATATTTTATAGTAAGTCAAGGGCATCATTAACATATTTCAATAAAAACTCTAGTAATAATAAATAAAATTAAGGGCAGGGAATTATATAGCTTTTCCCTGCCTCTGTGGTTTTATTTCTCATGGACCAGTTTGCCGGTCATATGTTCCATACGAAGTTCAAACACCTGCATATGGCGGGCATAGCGCTCCATGGTCTCATCGATCTCTTTCCGGTCCGGAAAATATTTCTCTGCCAGCTTTATGGCCTTTTGATTGGCCAGTTCCCTATCATCAACCAGACATAACCGGCCGTATACCATGACGCTGGCCACATAGTAGGCCCAGTCGTCTTTATTAAGCTTCACCCCTGAATTGTAAATGGTAAAGCATACCTTATTATCTTTTTTGACGGAATCCATACGGTGGCCGGACTTAGCCCCGTGGAGAAAAATGGATCCCCGCCCTTCGTCATAGTAAAAATTCATGGGAACCCCGCTGGGATAGCCATCATCTCCGTTGAAGGACAGGACACACCGCTTCTCCTTCTTAAGCAGATCAATACATTGGTCTTCCGTCAGCTGCTGCCTGATTCTTCTCATTTTCCTGAACATGTTGATTCACCGCTGCCTTTCTCTGTCTTTCTCTGTCTTTCTCATAGCAGGTCCTGTTTTCGAATTATAAATGTATCATATCATAAACAGGAAAGTAAGTCATTAAGACGATACAGACCATATTTCTGTCCCAGTCTCCTTCGGCCGGAAACATGAATCAGAATCATCCTCCCTGGTCAGTCCTGTCCCCATTTAAAAGTAGCCCAGCGGTTGTTCATCTTTGGAAGCAGCAGGGCAAAAAGCTTACCCCGGATACTGTAGCGTTTCATCACTTCATTGAAACTGTGCTCCTCCACCAGCCGGATTCCGTCAGTCAGGTCCGCGATCTCCTGGCCGGAATCCGTTCCGGATACAAAGTGGGCATTGGTACTCTTTACCGTATCATGGTACTTTTCATTTTTCTGCATCATCTTGCAGTTTTGCTCCGCGATCAGAGTACCGCCCTCCGGAAAATTATTCTTCAGTACATTGAGAAAAGTCTTAATCTGATCCATGGTGAAATACATGAAAAGACCCTCGGCGATAAATACCGGTTTTGTTTTCCTGCCGGCCAGAACTGCCCTCACCTGGTCACACCATCCATTTTCCAGGGCATTTCCCGCAATCATGGTCACCCTGTCCTGGTCAGGAAAGGCTTTCTTCCTGGCCGCTATGGCATCGGGCAGGTCCAGGTCGAACCAGTAGATCCTCCCGTTGTCCACCCGGGGAAAGCGGTTGTCAAAGCCGGCCCCCACATTGACCACAACCGTATCTGGAGCTTTCTTTATGATTCCCTTTAACTGCCGGTCCAGCATGATGGTCCTGGCTACCACACCCTCATGGGACATGAACTTATCATACTGGTCCGTGTCGATATTCAGGGCTTTGATAATCTCCACGGCCTTGGGATCTTTAATCCTGGGCTTCCTGCTCATAGTCTCATTTGCCTTGATGGCCAGAGGGATCAGAGCCGTTGTCTGAACGTCGCCTAATTGTAATTCCATCCTCTCTATTCTCCTTTCAACATCAGTCGGGGAATCCCCTGCCGGAATATGCCGTCAGCCATATAAACAGCCATCTGAATCCGACAGAAAATACGGGTTTGTAAACTGCCGGACTTTTATCTTTTCTGGCTAATAATTAGACATTTCTAACTATTATTAGTATAAACCAATTTTATGGATATTTCAATGATTTTGGAAGGGATTTCTCTGCTGGAAAATGCTGTGGCTCCTGCCCCGTTTTTCTTTCTTTTATCTCTTGACATATTCCTTTTTTCCCTGTATTATAACGGCATAAGTTGCGTATAATACGCATCTTGATGCGGATTTTTACCCGGGCTTTGACCGGGCAGCCGGCTTTGCCTGAAGCTGCCTGCATCAGCGGTTTCCTTGTTTTTAAGAAAGTTGAGACGACGTGTATGAAGTTCGGTGAGAAGATCAGAAAGGCCAGACAGGCCAGGAATATGTCCCAGAAAGACCTGGCCCGGGCCTCCGGTATGGCCCTGAGAACGATCCAGAATTATGAATCAGGGGCGGTCCTGCCCAGGAAGCGGGACACCTACCTGGCCCTGGCCCGGGCCCTGGACCTCCATGAGGAAGTACTCCTGGATGACAGTGCCTCCTTTGTAGTCAGGGCCAATGAACAGTATGGCAGCCGGGGTGCCAGACAGGCCTGGGATATGGTCGCGGATATCGCTGCCATGTGGGCCGGCGGAGAGATGGATGAAGAGGATATGGATGCCATCATGCAGGCCATGCAGGATGCCTACTGGGAGGCCAAAAAGATGAATCGTAAGTACGTAC
>CAMOZD010000224.1 GCA_946630645.1 uncultured Lachnospiraceae bacterium | reverse complement strand
TGCTTGTATAGAAGCCGGAGCACTCTAATACAACGTCAACACCGATCTCGCCCCACGGACAGTTGTTAGCATCCGGGAATGCGTAGATCTTGATTTCTTTTCCGTCAACAGTGATGGAGTCTTCGCCTGCTACTACAGTATCCTTCTTGGCATATGTGCCCTGGGAAGAGTCATACTTTAATAAGTGAGCGAGCATAGCCGGGCTTGTTAAATCGTTGATGGCTACAACTTCGTAACCCTCAGCGCCAAACATCTGTCTGAAAGCAAGACGACCAATACGACCAAAACCATTGATTGCAACTTTTACTGCCATGTTAATTCCTCCTAAGTATAAGATTATAAATTAGTATGTTTTATGCCAACAGGTTCCTTGATCAGCTGATTTATGCAAAATGCTAAAAGAAATGCTAAAATGCTGATTACGAATGTCACAATTGCCCATCTTTAAAAATTCACATCTTGTAAAGCATTTCCAACTGAACAATGTAAACCTGTCACACTCGTAAATATTTTACCCAATTTCCTCTTTTATTTCAAGTAGTAATTTGAATTTAATACCCTTTTTGCAAAACTTTAGCCAGGCCGGCCCAATCACTGTCTTTTCCGCCTGGTCACAAGGACAATCCCCACTCCAAGCAAGAGGGCGGGCAGCAAAAAGACCAGTAGCGCCAGAATCATTTTCTGGTCAAAAGCCGGCACCAGGCCGCTGTCCCGGGTAAGGTCCCGTCCTGGTATGACAAGACTTCCCTCCCTGCTGCTTAAATACTCAAGACCATTGACCACGAACTCCAGGTTAGCCCCGCCGGAAGCCCGGTTGACATTTTCCTCCAGCATATTGACACAGCCGGTTACAATCAGCCTTCCCCCGGTCTGGTCATCCACGCCCAGGGACAGGGCAAAGGGGCCTCCGATGTCCTTCTTCTCCTTGTCGGTATTACTGCTTTCCAGGTCCACCTTGGCATAGGCCTCTTTACTTGAGGCCAGATAAAGAACCAGGCTGCAGCCCTGACTGTCAGCAGTCATTTCATTTTCCGGGACTGTCGTGATGGCCCGGGCAGCCGGCAGGATGATCCGGTCCCCGTCCCTTTTCAGGCCTGCTGTGATTTCCGTATCCTGGATTTCAGGGATCAGGTAAATCTCATACCTGGAAAAATAATCCGGGTTCTTCTCAACGACTACACCCTTCTGCAGCTTCAGGCCATAGCCGGCCAGCAGCTTATCCATGGATGTCTGTTTTTCTACGGCCGGATCCAGGAAAAGATCCAGCTTCCCTCCCAGGTCCATATAGGCTTTTATCTTTATCAATTCCCAATTGTCCAGATTCTTAACCGGTCCGTTTATAACCAGGACAGAGCAGTCCTCAGGCACCTGGTCCCGGACGGCCAGATCCAGGAAGGACACCTGGTAGCCCTTCTCTTCCAGGACATTGATCAGAATACTGCCCGGCTCTTTCTCCCCATGTCCCTGGAGGAAGTAGATCACAGCCTTTTCCGGGTAAATGATGTCCCGCAGGGCTTCGGTGGCCAGCTGTTCCAGAACCAGCTCCCTTGCTTCATAGCTGTGATTGTCACTGTAATCATAAATCACATAGTCAGAGGAAGAAATGAACCGGGACTGGTCTCCGCTGACAAGAAGGATACTGTCTTTTTCTATGTTGGTCTCCCTGACACCATGGTCTCCTGTAACATGGTCCCAGCTGTCCCGGGGACAGTAGACCAGGCTGATATGGTCAGAGCCTGCCGCGTACTCTCCGAGGATTTTGCGGTAGACAGGATCACTCTCCTGCCTGGTTCCCATAACATAGATGGTCACATCCCTGTCAAGTCCTTGCAGCAGATTCCTGCTGGCATCAGAAAGGGTATAGATCTGGTCTTCCGACAGGTCCACTGAGTAATCCTGGCAGGTCAAATAAATATTGGCAGCGATGACCAGGCAGATTACCATAAGCAGGGAGGCCGCCAGAACCAGCTTCTTTTTTCTTCTTATCTGATTTGTATTGTCATTGTTAGCCATGGCCACCTCCTAAAACCACCGGCGGCTCTCAGTTTCCCAGACCGCCATGTACAAAAACAGAGCTGCCATGGAAAGGAAAAAGAAAGCGGACGAGATATTAAAGCTGCCCTGGCAGAAATCCTGAAACCTTTCAGAGAGAGAACACCAGGAAATGATTTTTGCCAGTCCCTGGTCAAACCATTCCGGAAACTGGAAGAAGGCTGCCAGCAGGCCGGCTGCTCCCAGGGCTGTAGTCCCTGCGGCTGCCCTGGCACTGCCGGTAACCAGATACATCCAGGCTCCCGCCGCCCCAATCAGGGCTGCTATAAAAATACAGGCATACCTTCCTCTTTCCGGCAGAACCTCGTAGAGGTTGGGAAAAAGCATCAGCAGTAAAATGACGCTGAATGTTAAAGTTCCCGCCGCCATGGCATTAGTCATACAGGAAGAGATGAAGGTCCCTATGGCCAGCAGACATAGACCGAGAAAGAAAAAACCGGCAATGCCGGCCAGGGTTCCCGGCCAGTTCACATGGACATAGGCAGACAGGATTCCGGCCTCTGCCAGGCAGACCAGCATGGCTCCTGCCAACAGGCTGGCCGCTGCCAGATATTTTCCCAGAACCACTGCCCTGACAGAAATGGGGGCAGTCAGCAGAAGCTGGTCTGTCTTCTGCTCCCTCTCCCGGGCCAGCAGCCGCATGGTAAGCATGGGCACCAGCACAATATAGACAAAACTTATATTGGCCAGGACATACCTGGCATAATCCCCGTAACCCTTATTCAGGCAGATCACGGAAAAATAGATTCCTGAGGCTGACAGGAAAAGGGCGAAAAACAGATAGGCCGTCATAGAATGAAAATAGGATTTCATCTCTTTTTGGTAGATCAGGATCATTCTTCTTTTCCCTCCTCCCTCTTTTTATTATACTCACGGATCAGGCGGACAAATACATCCTCCAGGGACGTCTCCGCTTCTTCCATATGGATGATCGGCATCTTCTTTTTGGCCAGCAGGTAAAATAGCTGGTCCCTGGACCGGTCCCCCTCCTTCAGTTTAAGACTGAGCCGGATCTCTTTGCTTTTCCCGGATATCACCGGGTCAGACTTATCCTGTTTTCTGCCCTTCTTCTTCTTTTTATTCTGATGATAAGACCCGGTCTCTCTCCGGTCAGCCCTTTCCGGCTCCTTCTTATCCTTTGGGCCGGCTTCCGGCTCTTTTTTCTCTTTAGCGTCAGCTTCTACCTTCTTCTTATCTTCAGTTCCGGCTTCGTGCTCCTTCTTATCCTTTGGGCCGGCTTCCGGCTCTTTTTTCTCTTTAGCGTCAGC
>CAMOZD010000223.1 GCA_946630645.1 uncultured Lachnospiraceae bacterium | reverse complement strand
AGGCCTTGCCAAAAAGAGGACACTCTCTCGGTGACATGAGTCCCATAAGCACCCTGTCACAGCAGCAGGAGGGATTTATTTTATGGTCCTCTGTCAGCTGCCGGCTTCCCGCGTCAAAGGCAGCGTATTCCTCTTTTAGAAAGCGGCCTGAGCCTGGAATTCTTCCCATGCCTCTCCAGACACTGTCTTCCCTGCTGAAATACTTGTCTATTTCTTCCTGGGCCGCAACATTTCCCCGGCTGGTCACTACAGAAGGATAAAAATTCATCACCTTTGCCTGACCCCGGCTCTTTACCAGGCCATAAATGGCCATCAGGATGTTCTCCCCCGTGAAACCGGTCACGGCAAAAGGAATCCGGTAGCGGCCGGCCAGGGGTTCAAAACTCTTACTTCCGGTCACCACAGCCACATGGCCCGGCGCCAGAAAGCCATCTACCCTGGCCCCCTTTTCACAGAGATAAGTGATAGCCTCAGGCATGGTCTTCAAGGCCGTTAAAAGCCTCACATTCGGAATATCCTCCGCCAGCAGCTGATCCATGATCATGCTGTAGACCGGCATGGTTGTCTCAAAGCCTACCGCAGCAAAAATGTATTTCAGGTCCCTGTGGTCCCTGGCCAATCTTATGACATCAGCAGGGGAATATACCATCTCTACCCGGCCTCCCTCTCCCCGGGCCTGGCTCAGGGTTTGCCTGCTGCCGGGAACCCGCAGCAGGTCACCGAAGGTCACCACCACCGTATCCGGTTCTTTGGTAAAGGCAATCAGCCGGTCGATGTAGGCTGAGGGGGTTACACAGACCGGACATCCTGGTCCTGACCGGAGCCGGATCCTATCTGACAGCAGGCTGTCGATTCCCAGTCTTGCTATGGCCCCCGTATGGCTGCCGCAAACCTCCATAATACTAATCTGCGGCCCCCGATAGGACCGCAGATACTCTTTTACCTGGTCTATATTATAAACACTCATAATTCTCACTTTTCCTGGCAGAACCTGTCAATCTCATCCTGAAAACAGGTCCTGTTTTACAGGTACGGACAGCCCGGACTTCCATCCTGCCGGCCGCTGCCGGACCAGTCCTCCTGGTCATAGGCCCCCAGGTCTTCCATAAGATCCTGTAGCTTTTTGGCCTCCTCCGGCCTTACCTTCTGCAAAATGCAGCCGGCGTGGACCAGAACATAGTCACCGGGCCCGGCATCCACCAGCCCTGACAGGGCTTTAACCTGGTTTCCGTTGAAATCCACCAGGGCAAACCTGCCCTCCTGGCTGATTACTTTTCCTGGCATGGCAACACACATCAGTCTGTCACCTCCTGCCGGGCCTGCTTAGCAGGCTGGCTGGCCTCCTGGGCAGGCTCGCTGATTTCCCGGGCTGCCCTGGCTGCAGCCTCAGCCTCAGCTTTCTTTTTAGCTTCTCTGGCAGCCCTGGCAGCTGCCGCCTTTTTAGCCGCCTCCGCCTTTTTGGCCGCTTCCGCAGCCATCACTTCAGGCGACTTCTGATAGGAGGCAGAAGATTTTTCCATCATAGGCTCCTGATAGCCCGGAACCATATGCAGACATTTTTTAGGACATTTCTCCACACAGTATCCACAGGCGATGCAGTCAAAGCGGTTGATGGTCCAGCTGCCCGCCGTCTTATCCACCTCCAGGGCCCCGGTGGGACAGCTTCTGACACACAAACCACAGGAGATACATTCATCAACGGTAATCTCTATATGACCCCTGCTCCTCTCAGGATAAACTGCAGGAGACTCAGGATAATTCTTCGTCACCGGCGGAGAGACCAGATTCTTGAGCATGGTCATGGCAAAAGGCATTATTCTGGACATACTGGCCTCCTTTCTATCTTTCCGTACAGCTGATACAGGGATCTATGGTTAAAATCAACAGAGGGATATCCGCATAATCAGCCCCCTCCAGGGTCTTGCAGAGGCCCGGCAGGTTGGCAAAGGTTGGGGTCCGGATTCTCAGCCGGTCCAGGTTCTTCTTGCCGCTGGCCCTCACATAATAGACGGCCTCCCCTCTGGGCTGTTCCACCCGCATAAAATACTCTCCGTCAGGGTTGCCCTTGACCGGGACACTCAGGTCTCCGTCAGGGAGCTGGCCTAAGGCCTGGCGGATCAGGTCTATGGACTGGAAGATCTCCTGGATACGCACATCACAGCGGGCATAGCTGTCACCGACCGGGCTGATGATGGGATCGAAATCCAGGTCCGCATAAGCCCCGTAGCCCCGGACTCTCATATCAAAATTAGCCCCGCTGGCCCTGGCAAAGGGACCGGTGCAGCCCAATTCCAGGACCTCTTTCTTGGTCAGCACGCCCACCCCTTTAAGGCGGGATTCCACAGAGTAATCATTCATAAAGGTCTTCTGGACCACCCGCAGTTCCTTTTCAATCTCCTTGACTGCGCGGAGGATGGCGGTCTGCATATCCGGCTCAATGTCACGGATAACTCCCCCCACTTTGTTGACAGAGGAAATCAGTCTGCCTCCCGTAGTCAGTTCCACCATATCCAGGATCCGCTCCCGGATTCTCCAGCACTGGTAAAAAAGACTTTCAAAGCCAAATCCGTCGGCCAGGAGGCCCAGCCAGAGCAGGTGGCTGTGGATTCTGGACATCTCACACCAGACTGTTCTAAGATACCTGGCCCTGACGGGAACCTCCACACCCATGATATGCTCTACACTCTCACAGTAGCCCATGCCATGCATAAAGCTGCAGATCCCACAGGTACGCTCGGCCACATAGACCATTTCATTATAATCTTTTTTCCGGACCAGGCTCTCCAGACCACGGTGGATAAAACCAATGGAAGGGATGGCCTTGATCACCTTTTCATCCTCCACCATCAGGTCCAGATGAATGGGTTCCGGCAGGACAGGATGCTGGGGACCAAAGGGTATTACACTTCTCTTCTTGGCCATTATTCTCCCTCCTTTTCCTTAGGGATGAAAGGAGTCTCTTCCTTGATCCGGTAAAGCTTATCCTTATAATCCACATTGATTCCTATTACTTTGACCCCGAAAAGCTCCTTCATCTCATTCTCATGGAAAAAGGCATGGGGAATAATCTCAGTAATACTGGGAACTTCTGTTTCCGGGTCGATCACGATCCGGAGCGTGGTCAGCTGGTAGGTAGAATCCTTGGAAAAGGAATAACTGAGCTCATATTTTCCCCCCACATAGGAGGCACAGATCTGAACCAGCCTCTGACCGTCTTTTTTCTTTTCAATTACCTTCCGAAGGAGGATATCCGCCGAAATCTCCTCAAGTATGTTTTCAGGGCAGACTACTCTTCCCATGGTCAGCCCTCCTTCCTTTTCTGCTTAT